>NZ_JBEZLW010000006.1:0-239356 GCF_040652395.1 Streptomyces sp. NPDC048269 | reverse complement strand
TAAGCCGCCCACGATCACAGCAGACGTCTCCCGGCACGCGGCAGCGGGCAGACGCGTCAGATCGCTACGCGCTTCTCACGCCCAAGCGTCCGGCGCCCGTCCGGGGCTGGACATAAGCCGCCCACGATCACAGCAGACGTCTCCCGGCACGCGGCAGCGGGCAGACGCGTCAGATCGCTACGCGCTTCTCACGCCCAAGCGTCCGGCGGCCGTCCGGGGCTGGACAAAAGCCGCCCACGATCACTGCAGACGTCCCCAGGGACGCGACAGCGGGCAGTTTGCCCCCATTTGGATGCGAGTTGAGAGTGAGTGGATCACTTCCCGGAGCGGGAGACCGAAAAATCCGGCACCACACTCCGCCAGCCGTCCTTTTTGCCCCGCACTACCCGCACGGCGCCCGCCAGCGTGCCCGCAAGGCGCCCCGCCAGCGCGCCCGCCCGGCACCCGCCCGGCGCCCACCACCGGCCTCTTCTGCTCTTTTGTGGTGCCGGCAGACGTCGTCCGCGCCCCCAACTACCTACAGGCGCCTGACGGGAGTGCTCAGGTGAGGGGTCGGGCGGCTTATGACCAGCCATATGCCGGGGTGGTCGCCGCCGGGTCACCTCAGCTGTGTAGCGATTGGTGGCGGCCTGTTCCCAGCCCCAGACGGCCGTTGGACGCCGAGACGTGAGGAGCGCGTAGCGATTTGCCGCGCCCCCGCTCCCGATCGGCTGCTGGTCGCTGTCTGGTGTAGATGGGGCTGGTGCCCGCGCCCCCACCGCTGACCGGGGGCGGTGACGGGGCTTGGCCGGCCCTGCGGGGAACCGTGCCCCCGCATCCCTGATGACCCTCGCTCCCCTCTCGAACACTGGTGACCGTTCTTTTGGGGGCTTCCCGTCTGTCCTCGAATGTTCCGGGTCGGGCCGGTCGGTCAAGGGTGGAGCGCAGCGACATCGCGAAGCGACGCGACGAAGGAGCGCCCTTGAGGGACCGGCCCGACCCGGAAGACGATGGGACGGACGGGAAACCCCCAGCCCCACCCTGATCCGGAGTAAGCGGCTCCCGACAACCCGAAGCCACCGACCCGCCCCACCTGATTCCGGGTCAGCTACTCCGCCCTCTTGCAGCCTCCGCCCGCCACCTGATGCCGAGTCAGCCCTACCCGTCGACCCGAAGCCTCCGGCCCACCTTCCTGACACCACCCAGCTGAGGCCCCCAACCGGGTGAGCTGCCCGGGCCTGCCGACACCGTTGGGGGATTTGTCGTACCAGGCGTGGCAGCATCAGCGGACTCGGAGGTGATCACATTGTCTTATCGGCTGCTTCGTGCCGCCTGCATCGCCGCGGTGCTCGTCACGGCCGGGCCGCTGCCCGTCGTTCACGCCGGGCCGCTCCCCACTGTCCCCGCCGACCCCGCCGCCCCGGCCACCCTGGCCGACCCCCCTGTCCCGGCCGACCCCACCGCCCCCACCGCCCCCACCGCCCATGCTGTCCCGGCCGTCCCCACCGCCCGCCCTGTCCCCACCGTCCCCGCCGACCGGGCCGCCCCCGGCGCCCCCGCCGTCCGGGCCGAACCGACGGCCGGTGAGAACGTCGGGGTGCTGCTCGCCCGTCTGCAAGGGCTCTACCAGAAGGCCGAGGAAGCCAGCGAGGCCTACAACGCCACCGAAGTCGCCCTCAAGTCCAGCCAGGATGAGGAGCGGCGGCTCGCCGCCGAGTCCGGCAGGGCCCGTAGCGCCCTCGGATCCGAGAGGGCGCTGCTCGGACAGCTCGCCCGGGAGCAGTACCAGGGCAGCCGCGGCCTCTCCCCGTACGCCCGGATGCTGCTCGCCGGGGACCCGCAGGCCGTGTTGGACCAGCGCCGCCTCGTCGCCCGCGAGGGCGCCCGGCGGGCCGCCGTACTGAAGCGGCTCACCCGTGGTGAGCGGGTGGCGGACGCCCTCGCCGCCCGGGCGCGCAAGGCGCTGGACTCCCAGCAGGAGCTGGCCGCGCGGCGCAGGCAGCAGAAGGACGAGGTGGCGGTGCAGCTCAAGGAGGTCGAGCGGGTGCTGGCCTCGCTGACCGCCGAGCAGCTCGCGCAGCTCGGCGCGCGGGAGGCCCGTGACACCGCCGTCGCGCAGCGGGAGCTCGTGGACTCCGGCCGGCTCCCCACCCGCGCCGGTACCCCCACGGCCGCGGGCGGCGCGGCCCTCACCTACGCGGCTGCCCAGATCGGCAAGCCGTACGTGTGGGGCGCCGAGGGCCCGGGGTCCTTCGACTGTTCCGGGCTGACCTCGCAGGCGTGGGCACACGCCGGCCGCGCCATCCCCCGTACCAGCCAGGAACAGTGGGCGCGGCTGCCGAGGGTGCCGCTGGACCAGCTGCGGCCCGGGGATCTGGTGGTCTACTTCCCCAAGGCCACCCACGTGGGCCTGTATGTGGGTGAGGGGAAGGTCATCCAGGCGCCGCGACCGGGAGCGAAGGTCAAGGTGTCACCGATCGCCGCGAACCCGCTGCTCGGGGCCGTGCGACCCGATCCGGACGGGAAGCCGCTCGCGGAGTTCACCCCGCCGCCACTGCCCGAGGACGCGACGGCGGGGGACGACACCGGTTACTCGGAAGAGGAGGCGCCGGAAGCGCCGGAGACCGACGACGCGACCTCCGCCACGTAGTCCGCGGTGTCCTGCGGGTCGTAGAAGTACGCGTCGAAGTCGGCCGGGTTGTCGAAGCCGTTGGCGAATCGATTCGCCACCGGCTGGAGCTGCCCGGCCGCGCCGATCAGGTTCAGCACGTGCTCCGGCGGGACGCCCAGCATCGCGTTCGTCCACTGCGTCACCGGCTTGCCCGTGGTGAACCAGTACTTGTCGAACGTCGCCTTCATCCACGCCTCGTCGAACGGGCTGTCCCCGTGCATCAGGATCGACGAGAGGTACGAGGCCGCGCACTTGGCGGCGGAGTTCGAGCCCTGGCCCGTGATCGGGTCGTTGGCGACGACCACGTCCGCGACGCCCAGTACCAGCCCGCCGCCCGGCAGCCGCCCGATGGGCTCGCGGACCACCGGCGCGTACCGGCCGGCGAGCGTGGCGTTCGCGTCCGTCAGCTCCACCTTCGTGGCACGCGCGTACTCCCACGGCGTGTACTTCTCCATCAGTTCCAGCGTGAGCGTCAGGTGCTCCGCCGGGTCCGTGACGCCCTTGAAGACGTCCAGCGGCCCGCCCGGGATGCCTTCCCAGAACAGGATGTCCGCCCGCCCCGAGACGGTGAGCGTCGGCATGACGAACAGCTCGCCGACACCGGGGACCAGGTTGCACCGCACGGCCTCGGTCTCCGGGTGCTCCGGGCGCGGGCCGAGCCCGTGCACGTAGCTGACGGCCAGCGCGCGCTGCGGGGCGTCGTACGGGGAGCGGGCCGCGTCCCGGCCGAACATCGACACCAGCTCGCCCTTGCCGGCGGCCACCAGCACCAGGTCGTACGTACGGGAGAAGTAGTCGAGGTCGGCGACGGACGCACCGTGGATGACCAGCTGCCCGCCGCGCTCCACGAAGGTGTCGAGCCAGCCGGCCATCTTCACGCGCTGGTCGACGGACTGCGCGTACGCCTTGAGGTCGCCCAGCCAGTCGATGGGGCGGCTGCCGTCGGGGGCGGCGACGGAAACGCCGAGGCCCTCGATCCTGGGGGCCTGCTGCTCCCAGAAGTTGAGCTGGAGATCACGCTCGTGCTGGAGTGCCGTGTCGAACATGACCTGCGTGGACATCACCCGCCCGGTGCGGATCTCGTCCGCCGTCCGGTTGGACATGAGGGTGACCTCGTACCCCTTCGACTGGAGTCCGAGGGCGAGCTGGAGGCCGGACTGCCCGGCTCCGACGACAAGTATCTTGCGCATCTCTCACGTTCTCTGTTCGGGGGTGCTCTATTCGGGAGTGGTGTCGAGGGCGTGGCCCACCAGGGTCAGCAGGGATTCGACGACCGTGGAGCGGCGCCGCGCGTCCATGATCACGACGGGGACGTCCGGCGGGACGGTGAGCGCCTCGCGCACGTCCTCGGGCTCGTACGACGCGGTGCCCTCGAAGTGGTTGACGGCGACGGCGTACGGCAGCCCGCAGCTCTCGAAGTAGTCGAGGGCGGGGAAGCAGTCGCGCAGCCGGCGGGTGTCGGCCAGCACGATGCCGCCGATGGCTCCGCGCACCAGGTCGTCCCACATGAACCAGAACCGCTCCTGGCCGGGGGTCCCGTACACGTAGAGGACGAGGTCGTCGTCGAGGGTGACGCGGCCGAAGTCCATCGCGACGGTGGTGGTGTTCTTGTCCGGGGTCGCGGACAGGTCGTCGGTCGGGACGCTGGCCTGGGTCATCACCGCCTCGGTGCGCAGCGGGGTGATCTCGGAGACGGAGGACACGAAGGTGGTCTTGCCGACGCCGAAACCGCCTGCGACCAGCACCTTGACGGCGACGGGCGCGCGGGAGCGGTCGTACTGCCAGGGCTGGACGGCCTCGTCGTCCGCCACGCCCGACACGTCCGGCACCGGAGGGTCAGAGACGGCGAAGACCACTGAGCACCCTTTCGAGCAGCGCGCGTTCGGGCCGGCCCGTGCCGTGGCCCGTTCCGTAGACGCGGATCCGGCCCTGGTCGGCGAGGTCGCTGACCAGGACGCGGACCACACCGAGCGGCAGCTTCAGCAGCGCGGCGATCTCGGCGATCGTGCGCATGCGGCGGCAGACTTCGACGATGGCGGGCAGCTCGGGCATGCGGTCGGGCTTCTGCGGCTCGGACACCTTGGTGTCCAGGGCGGCGACGAAGGTCTCCACCAGCAGGACCTGCGTGAACCGGGTGCGGCCTCCCGTGAGGGAGTACGGGCGTACGCGGGCGGGGCGGCGGTCGGCGCCGCGTATCGGCAGCCGGTCGGAGGCCGGACTCCTCACGGGGTTTTCTCCATCGACTGGCGCAGCTCACTGCGGACTTCGGGGGTCAGGACGTGGCCGGCGCGGCCGACGAACAAGGCCATGTGGTAGGCGACGACGCTCATGTCGCAGTCGGGGGTGGCGTGCACGCCCAGCAGTGAGCCGTCGCTGATGGCCATGACGAAGACGGAGCCGTGCTCCATCGCCACCATGGTCTGCTTGACGGAACCGCCCTCCATCAGGGCGGCCGCGCCGCTGGTGAGGCTGCCGAGGCCGGAGACGATGGTCGCCAGGTCGGCGGACGCGCCCCGCGGGCCCTTGGCCTTGCCCTTGCTCGTGGCCTGCGGGGCTGCGGCGGCGCCGTCCGTCGCGGGGTCCGAGGACAGGAGCAGGAGCCCGTCCGAGGACACGACGGCGACGGAGTTGACGCCGGGTACCTCCTTGACCAGGTCGGTCAGCAGCCATTGCAGGTTGCGGGCCTGGGTGCTCAGTCCGTACGTACTGGGCGCGGTCATGTGCGTGCCTCCTGTGCGGTGTCCCCCTGGTCGGTGTGTCCGTGTCCTTGCTCCCGGTCCCACGCGTGCTCGCGCCCCGGGTCGCGGGCGAGTTCGGCGGCGGCCACGCGCCGCCCGTCCTGGGCGCCCTGGTAGAACCCGCCGAGGCGGCGGCGCAGTTCGTCGGCGTCGACGCGGCGCGGCGGCTCGGGCCGTGTGCCGGCCGTGCGAGGGGTGGCGACGGACCGCGGGGTCCGCTTCGGCAGGCCCTTGTCGGTGACGGGCTCCGCCTCGCCGGGGTCGGCGGGGTGGCTGCCCTGCCGGGGGATCCAGTCGGCCTCGGCGGTCGCGTGGCTGTGCGGATCCGGCTCGGTCGGTGTTTCCCGTACGTCGGCACCTTGCCCGGCATCGTGCGCCGCGGTCGGGATCCCCGGCTCGGGGTCCGGCCCCCCGAAGGCTCCCCCGTCCGCGTCGGGGACGACCCGCGCGAGCAACTGCTCCTCGGGACCGGGCCCGGCCGGGACCTCCGCCGCGGGGGCTTCCGCGGGGGCTGCTGCCGGCGTGGGGACGGTGAAGACCTGCTCTGCGGGCGGCAGCCGGTCCGCCGACGGGGCCACGGGCCCGGGCGAGACCGGCTGCGCCGGAGCCGCCGGGTCCGAGACCGTGGGCGCCGTCGGCGCCGCGGCGTCGGCTTCGGGCACGACCCGGGCCAAAAGCTCCTCGGCAGGCTCGGCCACGGACGCGGACTGCGGCTCGACGGCCGGGTGCGGCCCGGCCGAGACCCGCTGCGCCGGAACCGCCGGGTCGGAAACCGTCTGCGCCTGTGGCTCCGCGCCAGCGGCCGCCAGGGCCTCGTCTGCCAGGGCCTCGTCCGGCAAGCCGGCGCTGTCCAGGACCGGCTCCGGCTCCGGCTCCCCAGCGGCGGCCGAGGGCACGGCGGGGTCCGGCATCGCCGCCGGGGCCTCGTCCGGCAGGACGGCACCGTCCGGGCCGGGCTCCAGGCCCGGCTGCGGTTCCGCCGGTGCCGCCTCGCCGCGCAGGCGGCTCGGCAGGGTGTTCTCGTTCGCCTCCGCGACCACGCCCGGCAGGCGGAGCGCGGGCGCGCCCGGCGTGGCCAGGGTGTGCACCGGGGAGGCCGGCGGGGTCGCGGGCAGCAGCGCGGCCGGGACGACCACCAGGGCCTCGGTGCCGCCGTGCCGCGGGGCACGCAGCTCCGCGGTGACGCCGTGGCGCGCCGCGAGGCGTCCGGCCACGTACAGGCCGAGGCCCAGCCCGTGTTCCGCCTCGGGCTCCTCGTCGTAGGCCTCGGGCGTGGACAGCCGGGCGTTCAGTGCCTCCAGCCGGTCCTCGGTGACCCCGATGCCCTCGTCGACGACGGACAGCACCACGTCGCCGGAGTCCAGCAGCCACCCGGAAACCCTGACCTTGGCGTCCGGCGGCGAGAACGTCGTCGCGTTCTCCAGCAGTTCGGCCAGGACGTGCGAGATGTCGTCGGCCGCGTGCCCGGCGACCTGGGTGTGCGAGGGCAGCGCGGCGAGGTCGACGCGCTCGTAGCGCTCGATCTCGCTCACCGCCGCCCGCATGACGTCGACCAGCGGTACCGGCAGCCCCTGGCCGTGGCCGTGTTCCTGCCCGGCGAGGACCAGCAGGTTCTCGTTGTGGCGGCGCATCACGGTCGCCAGGTGGTCGAGCTTGAACAGGGTCGCCAGCCGGTCGGGGTCCTGTTCCTTGGACTCCAGCTCCTCGATGACCGCGAGCTGGCGCTCCACCAGGCCCAGGGTCCGCAGCGACAGCGAGACGGAGGTCGTCGACATGATGCGGCGGTGCTCTTCGAGCCCGGCCCGAAGCGTCGACAGCTCCTCCTCCAGCACCTCGCGGCCCGAGGTCAGTGCCTCGTTGCGGCCGATGATCCGGCGTCGGTCGGCGTCGAGTCCGGCGATCCGGGTGTGCAGGGAGACGGTCTGGTCGCGGACCGCGTTCAGGTGCCGTACGACCTCGGCGAACTCGTCGTTGCGGCCCGTGAACCGGACCGGTTCCACCGAGCCCTCCGGCGTCGCCAGCCGCTCGGCGCCGCGGCGCAGGACGGACAGCGGCCGGGTCAGCGAGCGGGCCACGGCGGTCGAGACGCCCACGACGATCAGGAACAGCACGCCCAGCACGGCGATCAGGGTTTCGAGCCGGGTCACGTCGTCGTCGCGCAGGGCGGCGAGCGCGGAGGCGCGCTGTCCGGCGAGGGTGGACTCGACGGACCGCATCCGGTCGATGCGGGCGGTGAGCGCGGAGCCGACGGCGGCCGCGTCGGTCCTGCGGTCGGCGGAGGACAGGGTGGGCCGCTCGGTGAGCCGCTTGAGGTAGTCGTCGGCCGCCTTGACCTCGGGTCCGGTGACGGTGGCGGCGAGGGTCTGGCGTACGTCGGGCCGCGCGGCGCGGGCGAAGTCGTCCAGGGCGGCCTGTTCCCGTACGCGCGAGCGCTGGGCGGCGGTGGTGAGTTCGTCGACCACGGCCGAGTTGGGGAGCTGCTCGCCGCGGGGGACGGCCAGTGCGGCGAGCAGCAGTCCACGGGTGGCGGAGGCCTGTTCGACCGCCTGGCCCAGCGGGGCCATGGGGCGGGTGGTGGCGAGGGCGGCCACGGCGCGCGGCGGGGTCAGTTCGGCGAGCCGGTCGCCGGGGGCGAGCAGTTCCGCGATGACTCCGGCGTAGGCCTGCTGGGCGGCGAGGGCGCTGCCCTTGCCGTCGACGGCCTCGGTGCGGACGGCCTGGACGCGGGCGATGGCGAGGGCGGTCGGCTCGTCGGCGTCGGCCTGGACCTCCGCGAGCTGCCGGTCGGTGCGGGCGGTGCGTTCCTGGACGGGGCCCTTGGCCCCGCCGGGGCGTCCCTTGGCGGCGTACTCGACGACGGCGTCGCGCTCGTCTCCGAGGAGGTGCGCGAGGGTGAGGGTCTGCCGGGTCCGGTCCGCGAGGGTGACCAGGCGCTGGGAGTCGCCCAGTTCCCTCGTGGCGGAGACGACGGCTGGGCTGCCTGCCGCGAGGACGGTGAGACCGGCGACGGCCACGCTGACGACCAGCCTGCGGCGCACGCGGACGCGGCGTCCTGCGGGGGCCGGGCCGTCGGTGGCGGTGCCGTTCTTCCGAGACCGCTTCTTCTGCACCGGTGCTCGCAATCCTGTACGTGTGCTCTTGCTCGTCTACTCGTGTGGCCGAGGTAACGGCCGGTCAACAAGTAAACGTGCCCCGCCCCCTCGTACCGCCTCAGACCTTTGCAGTGTGATGGGAAGAGAGCCGCACATCACCCACCCGGCCACTCGAACGAGTGAACATCACGGATGAGTTGGCGACCAACTCGGACATCCGGTGCCAGGGCGCGTCCGTGGACAGGCGGTTGAAAGATCCACGCGGGCTTTGGCAGGATGCCCGCCCACACCCCCGGGGGCCCCGGCCGGGGCCTCGGGCGCCCCGCGGGCCGCCGCCCTCGCCCACCCCTCCCCCATTGGTACGGACCTGTCGCGCTCCGGGACCCCTCGCCCGGCAGAATCACCGCATGCGCATCGACCTCGCCTCCGCCCCCGGCAACCCGGAACGCCCCAATGAGGACTGGGTGTCGGCCGCGATCCCCGCTTCGGGCGGCGGCGTCCTGGTGGCTCTGGACGGGGTCACCCCGCCGCGCGGCGACGACGGGTGCGTGCACGGAGTGCCGTGGTTCGCGACCCGGCTCGGCGGCCGATTGACCGAACTGTCCGGATCGCGACGGGACATGCCGCTGGACCGGATCCTGGCGGAGGCCGTCCGCTCCACGGCCGAGGCACACGGGGACACCTGTGACCTTTCTCACGTCCGTACGCCGCAGGCGACGGTGGTCGTCGTCCGCTGGGACGAGGAGTACGTGGAGCACCTCGTGCTCTCGGATTCCGTACTCCTCCTGCAGGCGCCCGGCGGTGAGGTCACGGCCGTGCTCGACGACCGGCTGGACCGGGTCCCGCCCCAGATGCTGCGGTCGCCGGAGTCGGCGGACACGCTGCGGAACGCGGAGGGCGGCTTCTTCACGGCGGCGGCGGATCCGGAGGTGGCGGGCCGGGCGGTGACGGGCCGTACCCCGCGCGGGCGGGTCCGGGCGGTGGCCGCGCTCACGGACGGGGCGAGCCGGTGGACGGACACGTTCGGGGAGGGTGACTGGGGGCAGTGCCTGGCGGTGCTGCGGAAGGAGGGGGCGGAGGGGCTGATCGGCCGGGTCCGCGCCATCGAGTCCGACCCGGCGCGCCCGTCGGCCCGGTACAAGCGGCACGACGACGCGTCGGCGGTCTACGCGGAGTTGTGAGGGCCGGCTCCGGGACTGCTCGCCGGGACAGCCGCCGGGGCTCTGCTCCGGGCCTACTCCGCGCCCGCGTTCAGCTGGTTGAGCAGCCGGGCCAGTTCCGCGACCTCGCCGCGGTCCCAGCCGGCGAGCTTGCGCATGTACTGCTCGCGCCGTGCGTCCCGTACCCGCAGGAACCGCTCGCGGCCCTCGTCGGTGAGGCCGACCAGGAAGGCCCGGCCGTCGGCGGGGTCCGGCTCGCGCGCGACCAGTCCCAGCACCTCCAGGGCCCGCAACTGGCGGCTCATGGTGGCCTTGCCGACGCCGAAGTACGCGGCGAGCTCGGTGGCCCGCTGCCGGCCCGCCGCCTCCAGGCGGGTGAGGAGTCCGTACGCGGCGGGCTCCAGCTCGGGGTGCAGCTCGCGGGCCATCTCGCCGGAGGAGGCGCGGGCGCGCCTGAGGAAGACGGACAGCTCCCGCTCCAGGGCAAGGAACTCCTGGTCTTCGCTCCCGTGCACGTACGGCTCCTTCGGTGGTGTGTGGGCCGCCAGTATTTCGCAGCGGGCACACCGACGGCCCGGGGCCCCGCCGGAGCGGGGACCCGGGCGCCGTGCCGCTCCGCTACGCGGCGGTGGTGAACGGCACCTCCGCCCCGGCCCGGGCCTGTGCAAGGGCGAGCTCCAGGACCTGGCGCACATCGGTCACCGGGTGCACCTCCAGCCCCTCCAGCACCTCGGCCGGGACCTCGTCCAGGTCGGCCTCGTTGCGCTTGGGGATGATGACGGTGGTCAGCCCGGCACGGTGCGCGGCGAGCAGCTTCTGCTTGACCCCGCCGATCGGCAGGACCCGCCCGGTCAGCGAGACCTCGCCGGTCATGGCCACGTCCGTGCGCACCTGACGTCCGGAGAGCAGCGAGGCGAGCGCCGTCGTCATGGTGATGCCCGCGCTCGGGCCGTCCTTGGGGACCGCGCCCGCCGGGAAGTGGATGTGCACGCCCCGGTCCTTCAGGTCGGCCACCGGGAGTTCCAGTTCGGCGCCGTGCGAGCGCAGGAAGCTGAGCGCGATCTGCGCCGACTCCTTCATGACGTCGCCGAGCTGGCCGGTGAGGGTCAGGCCGGCCGCGCCCGTCTCGGGATCGGCCAGCGAGGCCTCCACGAACAGCACGTCGCCGCCCGCGCCGGTCACCGCCAGGCCGGTGGCCACGCCGGGGACCGCGGTCCGCCGCTCCGCCGGGTCCTGGGCGGACTCCGGCACGTGGTGCGGGCGTCCGATCAGGCCGCGCAGGTCGTCGGCGCCGATGCTGAAGGGCAGCTCGCGCTCGCCCAGTTCGTGCTGCGAGGCCACCTTGCGCAGCAGCCGCGCGATGGACCGCTCCAGGGTGCGTACGCCCGCTTCGCGGGTGTACTCCCCGGCGAGCTTCCTGAGCGCCTCCTCCTCCAGGACCACCTCGTCGGCGCCGAGGCCGGCGCGCTCCAGCTGGCGGGGCAGCAGGTGGTCGCGGGCGATGACGACCTTCTCGTCCTCGGTGTACCCGTCGAGGCGGACCAGCTCCATGCGGTCGGCCAGGGCCTCGGGGATGGCCTCCAGGACGTTGGCGGTGGCCAGGAACACCACGTCGCTGAGGTCGAGCTCCACCTCCAGGTAGTGGTCCCGGAAGGTGTGGTTCTGCGCCGGGTCCAGGACCTCCAGCAGGGCCGCGGCCGGGTCGCCGCGGAAGTCGGAGCCCACCTTGTCGATCTCGTCGAGCAGGACGACCGGGTTCATCGACCCGGCCTCCTTGACGGCCCGGACGATGCGGCCCGGCAGGGCGCCGACGTAGGTCCGGCGGTGTCCTCGTACCTCCGCCTCGTCGCGTACGCCGCCGAGCGCGACCCGGACGAACTTGCGGCCCATGGCGTGCGCCACGGACTCGCCCAGGGAGGTCTTGCCGACGCCGGGGGGCCCGACGAGGGCCAGCACGGCCCCGCCGCGGCGGCCGCCGATCACGCCCATGCCGCGCTCGGTGCGCCGCTTGCGCACGGCGAGGTATTCGGTGATGCGGTCCTTCACGTCGCTCAGCCCGGCGTGTTCGGCGTCGAGGACGGCACGCGCTCCCTGGATGTCGTACCGGTCCTCGGTCCGCTCGTTCCAGGGCAGCTCCAGGACGGTGTCCAGCCAGGTGCGGATCCAGGAGCCCTCCGGGCTCTGGTCGCTGGCCCGCTCCAGCTTGTCGACTTCCTTGAGCGCGGCCTCGCGGACCTTCTCTGGGAGGTCGGCGGCCTCGACGCGGCTGCGGTAGTCGTCGGACTCCTCGCCCTCATTCTCCCCGTTCAGCTCGCGCAGTTCCTTGCGGACCGCCTCCAGCTGCCGGCGCAGCAGGAACTCGCGCTGCTGCTTGTCGACGCCGTCCTGGACGTCCTTGGCGATGGACTCGGCGACGTCCTGCTCGGCGAGGTGGTCGCTGAGTGCCTTGACGGCCAGCTTGAGCCGGGCGACCGGGTCGGCGGTCTCCAGCAGTTCGACCTTCTGCTCGACCGTCAGGAACGGCGAGTACCCGGAGTTGTCGGCGAGGGCAGACACCCCTTCGATCTGCTGGACCCGGTCGACCACCTGCCAGGCCCCGCGCTTCTTCAGCCAGCTGGTGGCGAGCGCCTTGTACTCCTTGACGAGCTCGGTGACCGCACCCGGGAGCGGGTCCGGCACGTGCTCGTCGACGGTCTCGCCCTCGACCCAGAGCGCGGCCCCGGGCCCGGTCGTCCCGGCGCCGATACGGATCCGCCCGCGGCCGCGGATGAGCGCGCCGGGGTCCCCGTCGGAGAGCCGCCCCACCTGTTCGACGGTCCCGAGCACACCGGTGCCGGCGTACTTCCCGTCGATCCGCGGCACGAGCAGCACCCGGGGCTTCCCGCTGCCCGCCGCCGCCTGGGCCGCCTCGACGGCCCCGCGTACCTCGGCGTCGGACAGGTCCAGCGGAACGACCATCCCAGGCAGCACGACCTCGTCATCGAGCGGCAGCACGGGCAGAGTGAGCGTTACGGACGTCGAAGCCATGATCTTCCCTCCGGCAGTGAAGTTGAGCTATGCCGACTCAATGCATGTGCGCCGCCCATTGTTCCCCAACCTCCGTTCGCCCGGGGCGAACGGAGGGGGATCACCCGGTCGGCGCGGAGATGCGGACGTCGCCCGAGGTGGTCTTCGCCGAGAGCTGGGAGGAAGCCGAGGGGTCCGCGGGGAGGGAGACGTCGCGGGCGCCGGAGGTCGTGGTGACCGCGAGCCGGTAGGGGGCCCGGGGAACCTTCAGGGTGACGTCGCCCGAGCTGGTTTCGGCGAGCACCGAGGACGGGGCCTGCGCGAAGTCCAGGTGGGCGTCGCCCGAGTCGGAGCGGATCTCGGCGGTGGGGCCGGCCAGACCGGAGGCGGTGATCCCGCCCGAGGAGGTACGGGCCTTCAGCGGGCCCGCGATGCGCTCGGCCCGGACCTCGCCGGAGTCGGCCCTCAGCTCGGCCGCGGCCACGCCCGTCACCGTGATGCGGCCGCCGCTGCTCTCCAGCTTGACCGTGGCGGAGGCCGGAACCTCCAGGCGGTAGTCGATGAAGCAGGTGGCGGTGCAGCCATCGGAGAAGGTGAGCACGCCCGAAGTGACCCGTTGTCCGGGCGTGGGAACGGTGTCGCCCCGGTAGTGGACGGTTCGGCGCACTGTGACTCCGGGGCCGGATCCGGGGGTGACCTCGATCGAGCCCGCCCGGGCGCCGCTGACCTCCACCGCGGAGACGGCCTCGGTGACCGTGGCGTCGGCGGTCGCCGTCTTCCGCGGGCCGTCCCCGAACGAGCAGCCCGCCAGGAGGAGTCCCGCCCCGAGGACGACGACAGCGGTACGGGCGGGGCGAGGTGACACGGCGTAAGAGGTCATGGTCACGAGTCTCGGGCGGGAAGCGCCCGCGGCCGATGGGGCCGGTCCCCGGACCGGTGGTGGGGTTAACCCCCGGTCCGGCCCCGGGCGCCCCCCGACCACTCCGGCCGCCCCGACCGGCCCGGCCAACCCGCGCCCTGCCGCCCTCAGCCCGTGACCACCGGCCGCTGGTCCGAGGGGGTGCCCCACTCGCTCCAGGAGCCGTCGTACACGGCGAGGTCGCGGTAGCCGGCGAGGGTGGCGCCGAGCGCGAGGACGCAGGCCGTCACTCCCGATCCGCAGCTGAAGTAAAGGCGCTCCCGGTCACCGGTCAGCGCGCCGATGCCCGCGCGGAGTTCGGCGGCCGGGCGCATCCGGCCGTCGGGGCGCTGGAGTTCGGCGAAGGGCAGGTTGAACGCGCCCGGCATGTGGCCGCCGCGCAGGCCCGGGCGGGGTTCGGGGGCGGTGCCGGCGAAGCGCTCGCGGGTGCGGGCGTCGAGGACGGCCGCCGCCGGGTCGGCCAGGGCCGCGGCGACGGTGGCACCGTCGACCAGCAGCCCGGGCCGGGGGCGGGCGGTGAAGGAGCCGCGCGGGCCCTCGTACGCCGGGCCGGTGGCCTCCACGGGCAGTCCCGCGGCCGTCCAGGCCGGCAGTCCGCCGTCGAGCACGGCGGCCCGGTCGAAGCCCATGGCGCGCAGCATCCACCAGGCGCGGGCGCTGGAGTAGATGCCCGCGCCGTCGTAGACGACCACGGTGGAGGTGTCGTCGACGCCGAGGGCCCGCATCGCCTCGGTGAACCGGGCGGCATCCGGCATGGTGTGCGGGGCGGGGGCATCGTGGTCCGACAGCTCCCCGTCGAGGTCGAAGGGGCGGGCGCCCGGAATCCGGTGGGCGGCGCCGCGGTGGACGCCGACGGAGGCGTCGAAGAGCACCAGCCCGGGCGCGGCGAGCCGCTCCGCGAGCCAGTCCGCGCCGACCAGCGGTCCGGGGTTCCCGGAATCGGCCCCTCGGGACGGGGAGTTCTGGGACGTGGGCATACGGCGCCTCCTGTGCGAACCGGGTCGCCCCATCCTCGCAACGGCCCGGCGCGCGCACGCGTCCGGGCCGGACCAAGATTCAGGGAACAGGGCCCACGGCCCGGCTCACGGCCCCACGGCCCCACGGCGTCACGGCCTCACGGCTCACAGCTCACAGCTCACAGCTCACAGCTCACAGCTCACAGCTCACAGCTCACGGTCCGCCGCAGCCTCCCGGCCTGGCGTACACGGCGACCCGCGCCCCTCGTACCTCCGTGACCGAGCACCGGTCGAACCAGGCCGCCAGCGTCTGCCGTTTCACCGCCTCCCGCGGGTACGGATCCAGCGGCTGGCCGGCCGGGTCCAGCAGGGCGACCACCCGCGGGGATTCGATCAGCGCCTCCCGGAGGGCCGGTGACGGCAGCTCGGTGCCCTGCAGGCTGTGCGATGCCGCCGGGGTGCGGTCCAGGGCGACGTCGCGCAGCCCCGCGTAGACGCCCGGCGAGGACAGCAGCCACTCGCGCCGCCGCGACGGCAGGAAGACCACCGCGTCCCCCGGCCGTGCCTGCTCCCGGACCGCGGCGGCCACCGCGAGGACGTCGTCCTTGCGGCTCTCGGGCGTACGCAGCCACGCCGACCAGAAGCCGAAGGACACGAGGAGGGCGGCGGCCGCGAGCCAAGGCCACCAGTCGCGGACGGGTGCCAGGCGGGCGCCCGCCAGCAGGGCGAGCCCGGCCAGCGCGTAGAGCACGTACCGGTCGACGTACCAGGGGTCGAACAGGGAGACCGCCATCAGCAGGCCGGGCGGCAGCAGCGCGAGCGGCAGCGCCACCCGTACGAGCTCTCCCGGCGCTCCCCGCGCGAGCAGCAGGGCGGCCGCCGCGAGAACCCCGTACGCCACCCAGTCCTGCCAGGCCGGCCGCCCGAGCCAGCCGAGCTGCTGCTGCGCCTGCCGCGCGCTCACCACGGCGAGCGGCAGCAGCAGGGCCACCACGGCCCCG
The DNA here is from genome assembly GCF_040652395.1 of Streptomyces sp. NPDC048269. Taxonomy (NCBI): domain Bacteria; kingdom Bacillati; phylum Actinomycetota; class Actinomycetes; order Kitasatosporales; family Streptomycetaceae; genus Streptomyces; species Streptomyces sp. NPDC048269. The sequence goes on along the minus strand of NZ_JBEZLW010000006.1, from coordinate 223,834 downwards.
GCGGCGAGGCGCCAGCCGCGCGAGCGCCAGGCGGTGAAACCGTGCGCGAGGAGGGCCAGTACCGCGAACTCGTGCAGCCAGCAGCCGAGCAGCAGCACCACCCCGTACGCCGCCCACCGCTCGCGCAGCATCAGGTACGTCGCCCACACCACGGCCGCGGCGACCAGGGCGTAGGAGCGGCCCTCCTGGGCGTACATCTGTACGGGCGGCAGCACGGCGTAGCCGAGCCCGGCGATCAGCCCGGCCCGCTCCCCCGCCAGCCGGCGGCCGATCGTGGCCACCCCGGCGCACGCGAGGGCGGTGGCGGCCACGGAGGGCAGCCGCAGGGCCCACAGGCCGCCGTCCCAGGCCAGGAACACGCCGTGCATGAGCAGGTAGTGCAGACCATGGACCGCGTCCACCTGGCCCAGCAGCTCCCAGAGCCCGCCGAGCGGCCGGTGGGCCACCTGCCAGGTGACCGACTCGTCGCGCCACATGCTGCCGCGCCGCTCCAGACCCCAGAGACCGAGGAGGACGGCGAGCAGCGGGGGCAGGGCGCGCCGGGACCAGGGGGCGATGCGGGTGATGGCTGCCTCCGGGTGCTGTCGCAACGGGCGTGGGGACTCCATACTCGGGGTTCGGGGGAGTACCTGCGGAGGTGGGTGTGCGAGCGTTCCGAGCGGTGGCGGGAGCGGTGCTGGGCGCGGTGGTCCTGGCGGGATGCGGGGCGTCCGCATCCGGTGGGGGCGACGACGCGCCTCCGACGCCCCGGCAGACCGCTACGGCGGCCACACCTGGCCCGACAGACCCGACAGCCCCCACAGCCTCGACGGCCCCGCTGCCGAGCGGCGCCGCGAGCCCGACGGCCGGCAAGCCCCCCGCCGCTGACGAGACCCTCGTCCGGGTGAGCCGCAGCGGTGGCTACGCGGGCCAGACCCACACGCTCGTCGTCAAGGGCGACGGCTCGTGGACCCGGCTGGACGGCAAGGCCAAGCCGGAGGGCACCGGAAAGCTCTCGGAAGCCGGGCTGGCCGCGCTGCGCACCGCCCTCCGTGACGCGGACTTCGCCGGGCTGCCCCGGATTTCGACGGGCGAGGGCAACGTCTTCGACGGGTTCACGTACGCCTTCGTGCACGGTGGCTACGAGGTGACCGCCGCCCAGGAGGCCCTGGCCCCGGCCCTGCAGAAGGTGCTGGACGCCCTCCCGCCGTTCAATCCGAGCTAGGCAGGCCCGTCCCGGCGGCCGAGAGCACCCGCAGCTGCCGGTCGAGGAAGGCGTGCAGCCTGGCCGGCATGTCCACGCTTCCGGGGGCCAGGCCCCACTGGATCTGCAGTCCGTCCATCACGGCCAGGATCTCCCGGCCGACGGCCTCGCAGTCGGTGCCGGGGCGCAGTTCGCCGCGCGCTACGCCGGCTTCCAGCAGGTCGACGGTGTAGCCGAGCACGCGGGCGTAGCGCTGCTGGAAGTACTCGTGCGCGGGATGCCCGGGGTTTCCGGATTCGCCGACCAGGGTGGTGAACATCCGGACGATGCCGGGCCGCCGTTCGTTGTCGGCGGCGAGGGCGACGACGGTGGCGAAGTGTGCGGCGACCGACTCGGCAGGCTCGCCGAACAGCCGTTCGACGTCGTGCTGTTCGCTGTGCGCCAGTACCGAGAGCAGCAGGTCCTCCTTGCCGCGGAAGTGGTGCAGCAGCCCGCCCTGGGTGATCCCGCAGTCGGCGGCGATCCGGGCCAGCGAGGAGGCATGGAAGCCCCACCGGGCGAAGTGCGCGACCGCGGTGTCGAGGATCTTCTGCCGGCGGGCGTCACCCACCGCGTAGGTCCCCCGGCCCGTGGGCCCCGGGGTGGCCCCCGGGCTCGTGCGCCCCTTGTGCTGTGCCATGCCGTCCACCCTAGACGGCCCGTTCCGGCCCCCCTCGGAGAGTGATCCACGTCACTTTTTGAAAACCTAGTGGGTGCATGGTTTTCGCGTCTACCTTGGGGCGTCCGCGCCACCGCCCTGAGGAGTACGGCCATGAACGCCATCCCCGCCGCGCGTCGTCTTCCCTATCTGGACGCCACTCTCCCCGTGGACCGGCGCGTCGAGGACCTGCTGTCCCGGATGACGCTGGAGGAGAAGGCCGGCCAGCTCTTCCACTCCATGCTGATGATGAACGCGGACGGCACCCCGGTCACCGAGACCGACGGCTCGATGCTCCCGTTCACCACGCCCGAGCTGATCGGGGACCGCCTCCTCAGTCACTTCAACCTGCTGGGGACCTACGGGGCCCGCGAGATGGCCCTGTGGCAGAACGCCGTCCAGGAGATGGCCGCGGCCACCCGCCTCGGCATCCCGGTCACCCTCTCGACCGACCCGCGGCACGCCTTCACCGACAACGTCGGCGCCTCCTTCAACGCCGGGGCGTTCTCCGCCTGGCCCGAGGCCCTGGGCCTGGCGGCCATCGGTGACCCCGAGCTGGTCTTCGAGTTCGCCGACACCGTCCGCCGCGAGTACCTGGCCGTCGGCTTCCGCGTCGCCCTGCACCCCCAGATCGACCTGGCCACCGAGCCCCGCTGGGCCCGCCAGTCCGGCACCTTCGGCTCCGACGCCCGCCTGACCGGTGAGCTCGTCCGGGCGTACGTACGCGGCCTCCAGGGCCCGTCCCTCGGCCCCGCGTCGGTGTCAGCCATGGTCAAGCACTTCCCGGGCGGCGGCCCCCAGAAGGACGGCGAGGACCCGCACTTCGCCCACGGCAAGGAGCAGGTCTATCCGGGCGGCATGCGCGAGCACCACCTGGAGCCCTTCAAGGCCGCCATCGCCGCCGGCTGCGCGCAGATGATGCCGTACTACGGCCAGCCGGTCGGCACCGACTGGGAGGAGGTCGGCTTCGGCTTCAGCAAGGGCGTCGTCACCGGCCTGCTGCGCGAAGAGCTGGGCTTCGACGGCATCGTCTGCACCGACTGGGGCCTGCTCACGGACGCGGCGATCTTCGGCCAGACGCATCCGGCGCGCGCCTGGGGACTGGAGCACCTGAGCGTCGCCGAGCGCGCGGCCCGCGTCCTGGACGCCGGCTCCGACCAGTTCGGCGGCGAGCAGTGTCCGGAGGTGATCGTGGAGCTGGTCCGCTCGGGCCGGACCGCCGAGTCCCGCATCGACGACTCCGTACGCCGCCTGCTGCGCGAGAAGTTCCGGCTCGGCCTGTTCGAGAACCCGTACGTGGACCCGGACGCGGCGGCCGAGACGGTGGGCCGGGCCGATTTCACGGCGCGGGGCGCCGCGGCGCAGCGCCGCTCGCTCACTGTCCTGACAAATCCGGAAGGATTCCTTCCGCTCTCCGCGAAACTCTCCGTGCGATCTGCGCGATCCGCGCCACCCGTGCGATCCGCGAAACCGAGGCTGTACGTGAGGAACGTGGACGAGGCCGTCGCCGCCGAGTACGGCGAGGTCGTCACCGACCCGGCCGAGGCCGATGTGGCCGTGCTGCGCCTGCGGACCCCGTACGAGCCGCGCGAGAACATCTTCGAGTCCTTCTTCCACTCGGGCTCCCTCGCCTTCCCCGAAACCGAACTCGCCGAGATCCTGAGCCTGCTGGACCAGGTCCCGACCCTGGTCTGCATCAACCTGGAACGCCCCGCCGTCATCCCGGAGATCGCCGGGCGCGCGGCGGCCCTGATCGCCGACTACGGCGCCTCCGACGCCGCCCTGCTGGACGTGGCCTTCGGCCGCGCCGTCCCCGAGGGCCGCCTCCCCTTCGAGCTCCCCCGCTCGATGCGGGCCGTCGAGGCCTCGCGCCCCGACGTCCCGAACGACACGCAGAACCCGGTCTTCCCCCACGGATACGGACTGTCGCTGTAGGGCACACGGACAGCGAGGCGGCGTCGCCTCCTCGCCCGCCGGGTGCCGGTCCAGTGGGGGGTCCGGCACCCGGTACATCCCCCCCAGTACCAGGATGATCAGCACAAATGCCCTGTCCGAACCCCGCATAGCCGCAGGCCGGTGCCTCCTCTACGCTGCACCCCACCACGCAGATCTTCATGGGGCGGGACCGGGACATGGAACAGACACACACCACCCACAACGGCGCATCGGCGACCCCCGGCGCCCAGCGGCGCGTACTCGTCGTCGAGGACGACCACACCATCGCGGAGGCGATCGCGGCCCGCCTGCGGGCCGAGGGCTTCCAGGTGCAGACGGCCTCGGACGGCCCGGCCGCCGTCGCCGCGGCCGAGAGCTGGCTGCCCGAGCTGTTGGTCCTCGACATCATGCTGCCGGGCTTCGACGGCCTGGAGGTGTGCCGCCGGGTCCAGGCCCAGCGGCCGGTGCCGGTGCTGATGCTCACCGCCCGGGACGACGAGACCGACCTGCTGGTCGGGCTCGGGGTGGGCGCCGACGACTACATGACCAAGCCGTTCTCGATGCGCGAGCTGGCCGCGCGCGTCCACGTACTGCTGCGGCGCGTGGAGCGGGCCACCCTGGCCGCGCACGCCCCCCGCGGGGCCACGCTGCGCCTGGGTGACCTGGAGATCGACCACGCGCAGCGCCGGGTCCGGGTGCAGGCCGAGGACGTGCACCTGACGCCGACCGAGTTCGACCTGCTGGTGTGCCTGGCCGGTACCCCGCGTGCGGTGCTCTCGCGGGAGCAGCTGCTGGCCGAGGTGTGGGACTGGGCCGACGCGTCCGGGACCCGGACGGTCGACAGCCACATCAAGGCCCTGCGCCGCAAGATCGGCGCAGAGCGGATCCGTACGGTCCACGGCGTCGGGTACGCCCTGGAGACCCCGGCGCAGGCGTGAACAGCGCACCGAGGCAGCGGTCCGCCGGGGCCCTGCGGCCCTTCTCGCCGTTCTCGATCAAGACCAAGCTGGGCACCCTGGTGGTGGTCTCGGTCTTCATCACGACGGGCTTGCTGCTGGTGGCCCTGCGCACCGACACCGAGCTGCGGTTCATCACGGTCTTCTCGGTGATCGCCTCGATGCTGATCACCCAGTTCGTGGCGCACAGCCTGACCTCGCCGCTGGACGACATGACGACGGTGGCCCGGGCGATATCCCAGGGCGACTACACCCGCCGGGTGCGCGGCGCCGGGCGCCGCGACGAGCTGGGCGACCTGGCCTCAACGATCAACCTGATGGCGGACGACCTGGAGGCGGTGGACCGGCACCGCAAGCTGCTGGTCGCCAACGTCTCGCACGAGCTGCGCACGCCGATCGCGGCGCTGCGGGCGGTGCTGGAGAACGTGGTGGACGGGGTCTCGGCAGCCGATCCGGAGACCATGCGCACGATGCTGAAGCAGACCGAGCGCCTCGGCCGGCTCGTGGAGACGCTGCTGGACCTGTCCCGGGTGGACAACGGGGTGGTCCCGCTGCGTGCCCGGCGCTTCGAGGTGTGGCCGTACCTGTCGGGGGTGCTGAAGGAGTCGGCGCTGGCGGCAGCGGGCAGACCGGGGCTGTCCACCGGGTCCGGCGGGCACACCCGCAACGACGTGCACCTGCACCTGGACGTGTTCCCCCCCGAACTGACGGCCTACGCGGACGCCGAGCGGCTGCACCAGGTGGTGGCGAACCTGATCGACAACGCGGTCAAGCACAGCCCCCCGCACGGCCGGGTCACGGTCCGCGCGCGGACCGGCGAGACGCCCGGCAGCCTGGCGCTGGAGGTACGGGACGAAGGTCCCGGCATCCCCGAGGCGGAGCGGCACCGGGTCTTCGAGCGGTTCAACCGCGGCAGCGCGCGCGGCGGCGACGGCGGCACGGGACTGGGCCTGGCGATCGCCCGCTGGGCGGTGGAACTGCACGGGGGGCGGATCGGAGTGGCCGAATCGTCACGGGGCTGCCGCATCCTCGTCACGCTTCCGGGCAGCTCGCAGGCGCCGAGTTGACGTAGGGTTCGAGTGGGAAGGACATGATCTCGGCCACACGTGCCCGGGGTCCGTCAGGGGTGCGAAGCCAGGAGGCCGCAACCTCGGTGCCCCCTACCCGAACCACACGTGTTTCCCGCCATTCCAGGCGGTGAAACCCGCCGTTCGATGTGACCTGCATGACGTAAGTCCCGCCCGGTCTGCATCTCACGGCCCAGGAGGCGTAGCCTTTATTCCCGCTGTCCATACCTTGTGAAGCGGAAGAGGGCGGTTGCCGCCGTGTCGCCACAGTCCCCCAGTAACTCGAGCACCACGACCGAAGCAGGAGAGGGCGGGAAGAACCCCGCCTCAGGCTTCGGTGCCAATGAGTGGCTCGTCGACGAGATCTATCAGCAGTACCTCCAGGACCCGAACTCGGTCGACCGGGCCTGGTGGGACTTCTTCGCCGACTACAAGCCGGGGGGCCCTGTCGCTCCGGTGAAGGCCGAAGAGCCGAAGAAGTCCCCTGCGACGACGGACGGCGCCTCCGCACAGGCCGCCGCCACCGTCACCGCAGCCCCGCAGGCCGCCGACGCCGCCGCCACGGGGGCGGCGAGCGCCGCGCCCGGTGCGCGCACCGGCTCCACCGGAGCGGCCGGCGCCGCGCCGACCTCTCCGCCTGTGTCAGCTCCTGCCCCTGCTCCTGCCACCCCCTCTGGTGCCCCTGCTGTGACTGTCACCTCCCAGGCCCCGGCCGCCGCACCGGCCGCGCCCGCCCCCTCCACTCCCGCAGCCCCCAAGCAGGCCGCGCCCGCCACCGAGGCCCCCGCGGGCCCCGAGCTGGTGACGCTCCGCGGCCCGGCTGCCGCTGTGGCGAAGAACATGAACGCCTCCCTCGATGTGCCGACGGCCACGTCCGTCCGCGCCGTCCCGGTGAAGCTGCTGTTCGACAACCGCATCGTCATCAACAACCACCTGAAGCGCGCCCGGGGCGGGAAGATCTCCTTCACCCACCTCATCGGCTACGCGATGGTGCAGGCCATCAAGGCCATGCCGTCGATGAACTACTCCTTCGCGGAGAAGGACGGCAAGCCCACCCTGGTCAAGCCGGAGCACATCAACTTCGGTCTCGCGATCGACCTGGTGAAGCCGAACGGCGACCGCCAGCTGGTCGTCGCCGGCATCAAGAAGGCCGAGACCCTCAACTTCTTCGAGTTCTGGCAGGCCTACGAGGACATCGTCCGCCGCGCCCGTGTCGGCAAGCTGACGATGGACGACTTCACCGGCGTCACCGTCTCGCTGACCAACCCCGGCGGCCTGGGCACCGTGCACTCCGTGCCCCGCCTGATGCCCGGACAGTCGGTCATCATGGGCGTCGGCTCCATGGACTACCCCGCCGAGTTCCAGGGCACCTCGCAGGACACCCTGAACAAGCTGGGCATCTCCAAGGTCATGACCCTGACCTCGACTTACGACCACCGGGTCATCCAGGGCGCGGCCTCCGGCGAGTTCCTGCGCATCGTCTCGAACCTGCTGCTCGGCGAGGACGGCTTCTACGACAGCGTCTTCGAGTCGCTGCGCATCCCGTACGAGCCGGTCCGCTGGAACCGCGACATCGACGCCTCTCACGACGACGACGTCACGAAGGCCGCCCGCGTCTTCGAGCTGATCCACTCCTACCGGGTCCGCGGCCACGTCATGGCCGACACCGACCCGCTGGAGTACAAGCAGCGCAAGCACCCCGACCTCGACATCACCGAGCACGGCCTCACCCTGTGGGACCTGGAGCGCGAGTTCGCGGTCGGCGGCTTCTCCGGCAAGTCGATGATGAAGCTCCGCGACATCCTCGGCGTGCTGCGCGACTCGTACTGCCGCACCACCGGCGTCGAGTTCATGCACATCCAGGACCCGAAGCAGCGCCGCTGGATCCAGGACCGCATCGAGCGCCCGCACTCCAAGCCGGAGCGCGAGGAGCAGCTGCGCATCCTGCGCCGCCTGAACGCGGCGGAGGCCTTCGAGACCTTCCTGCAGACGAAGTACGTCGGCCAGAAGCGCTTCTCCCTGGAGGGCGGCGAGTCCGTCATCCCGCTGCTCGACGCCGTCATCGACTCGGCCGCCGAGGCCCGCCTCGAAGAGGTCGTCATCGGCATGGCCCACCGCGGCCGCCTGAACGTGCTCGCGAACATCGTCGGCAAGTCGTACGCGCAGATCTTCCGCGAGTTCGAGGGCAACCTCGACCCGAAGTCGATGCACGGCTCCGGCGACGTCAAGTACCACCTGGGCGCCGAGGGCACCTTCACGGGCCTCGACGGCGAGCAGATCAAGGTCTCGCTCGTCGCGAACCCCTCCCACCTGGAGGCCGTGGACCCGGTCCTGGAGGGTGTCGCCCGCGCCAAGCAGGACGTCATCAACAAGGGCGGCACGGACTTCACCGTCCTGCCGCTGGCCCTGCACGGCGACGCGGCCTTCGCGGGCCAGGGCGTGGTCGCCGAGACGCTGAACATGTCGCAGCTGCGCGGCTACCGCACCGGCGGCACCGTGCACGTGGTCATCAACAACCAGGTCGGCTTCACCGCCGCCCCGGAGTCCTCGCGTTCGTCGATGTACGCGACCGACGTGGCCCGCATGATCGAGGCGCCGATCTTCCACGTGAACGGCGACGACCCGGAGGCCGTGGTCCGCGTGGCGCGGCTCGCCTTCGAGTTCCGTCAGGCGTTCAACAAGGACGTGGTCATCGACCTCATCTGCTACCGCCGTCGCGGCCACAACGAGTCCGACAACCCGGCGTTCACGCAGCCGCTGATGTACGACCTGATCGACAAGAAGCGCTCGGTGCGCAAGCTGTACACCGAGTCCCTCATCGGTCGCGGCGACATCACCCTCGAAGAGGCCGAGCAGGCGCTCCAGGACTTCCAGGGCCAGCTGGAGAAGGTCTTCGCGGAGGTCCGCGAGGCCGCCACGGCTCCCGCCGGCGCCCCGGTGCCGCCCGCGCAGGTCGCGCAGGAGTTCCCGGTCGCCGTGAACACCGCGGTCTCCCAGGAGGTCGTCAAGCGGATCGCCGAGTCCCAGGTCAACATCCCCGACCACGTCACCGTCCACCCGCGTCTGCTGCCGCAGCTGCAGCGCCGCGCGGCGATGATCGACGAGGGCACCATCGACTGGGGCATGGGCGAGACCCTCGCCTTCGGCTCGCTGCTGATGGAGGGCACCCCGGTCCGGCTGTCCGGCCAGGACTCCCGCCGCGGCACGTTCGGCCAGCGCCACGCGGTCCTCATCGACCGGGAGACCGGCGAGGACTACACCCCGCTGCAGTACCTGTCGGACGACCAGGCCCGCTACAACGTCTACGACTCGCTGCTCTCCGAGTACGCGGCCATGGGCTTCGAGTACGGCTACTCGCTGGCCCGCCCGGACGCGCTGGTCCTCTGGGAGGCCCAGTTCGGTGACTTCGTCAACGGCGCGCAGACCGTCGTCGACGAGTTCATCTCCTCGGCCGAGCAGAAGTGGGGCCAGACCTCCGGCGTCACGCTGCTCCTGCCGCACGGCTACGAGGGCCAGGGCCCGGACCACTCGTCCGCGCGTCCCGAGCGCTTCCTCCAGATGTGCGCGCAGGACAACATGACGGTCGCGATGCCGACCCTGCCGTCGAACTACTTCCACCTGCTGCGCTGGCAGGTCCACAACCCGCACCACAAGCCGCTCATCGTCTTCACCCCGAAGTCGATGCTGCGTCTGAAGGCGGCGGCGTCGAAGGCGGAGGAGTTCACGACCGGTTCGTTCCGTCCGGTCATCGGTGACACCACGGTGGACGCGAACGCGGTCCGCAAGGTCGTCTTCTGCGCCGGCAAGTTCTACTACGACCTGGAAGCCGAGCGCGAGAAGCGCGGCATCACGGACACCGCGATCGTCCGCATCGAGCGGCTGTACCCGCTCGCGGGCGCGGAGCTCCAGGCGGAGATCGCCAAGTTCCCGAACGCGGCGAAGTACATCTGGGCCCAGGAGGAGCCGGCGAACCAGGGTGCGTGGCCGTTCATCGCCCTGAACCTGATCGACCACCTCGACCTGGCGGTCGGCGCGGAGGTTCCGGCGGGCGAGCGCCTGCGGCGCATCTCGCGGCCGCACGGCTCGTCGCCGGCCGTCGGCTCGGCGAAGCGCCACCAGGCGGAGCAGCAGCTCCTGCTGAACGAGGTCTTCGAGGCCTAGTCGCTGCGCGGCTCAGCAGTACGGAAGGCCCGGCCCCCTCGGGGGAGCCGGGCCTTCCGGCCGTTTCGGGCTGCGCCGGGGCTGGCATCGGCTGATGCCGCCCGCAGGGCCGGGGGCTACGGCTGGGGCTCGAAGTCCCAGTACGGGCGGGTTTGCTGGCGGGCCGAGACCGTGTGGACGTGCTGGGGGCCCAGCGTGCGGATGAGGCCCTTGATGCCCGCCTCCTCGTGCTTGCCCGCCTCCGCGTCCTCTCGTACGGACCTGAGGTCCGCGGCCAGCGCGATCTGCGCGCTCAGCGTCATCGGGTGGTCCGGGCCCAGCACCTGCTCGGCGGTGCGCAGGGTCTCCCGGCTCAGGTCCAGCGCGTCCTCCAGGCGCCCCGTGATGTTGCGGTGCCCGGTGGCGTTCAGGGCGCAGCCCAGCGTCCAGGGGTGCCGGTCCCCCAGCGCGCCCCGCATGCCGACCAGCGCCTGCTCCGCGAGCGACAGGGCCTCCACCCGCTCGCCCTGCGCCCGCAGCACCAGGCCGAGGTTGCCGACCGTGCCGATGCTGTACGGGTGGGCGAGGCCCAGCTGGGACTGGTAGCCGCGGACCACGTCCTCGGAGATCCGGCGGGCCTCGCCGATGTCCCCGTACTCCCTGAGGTAGGTGGCGTAGTCGGAGGCCACCATCAGCGTCCACGGGTAGTCGACCCCGAAGACGCGCGTGGCCCGCTCCCACACGGCCCGCAGCCGCATGCCCGCACCGGCGATGTCGCCTGAACGCCGCAGGCACAGCCCGAGGTTGTGCTCGGCGCGCAGGGTCTGCGGGTGGCCCAGCCCCAGCACCTGGGTGTTGAGCTTGAGCCCCTGTTCCTGCCGGGTCTGCGCCTCCCGGTAGCGGCCCATCATCCGCAGCCCCATGGCGCAGGCGATGCCGGAGGAGAGGGTGGAGATGTGCTGGGCCCGCAGGACCCGTTCGCGGCGGCGCAGGGTGTCCAGGTCGAGGTCGTACGCGTCCTGGTAGCGGCCCAGCAGCCGGTAGGTGGCGGCCAGGTTGTTCTGGGCGCCGAGGGTGGTCGAGTCGTCCTCGCCGAGCAGCTCGCGGTACGTGGCCAGGCAGTGCTCGAAGATCTGGCGGGCCTGCTCGAACTTGGCGATGCACAGCAGGACTCCGCCGTAGGCGCTGCTGGCGCGCAGCGTCTCCAGGTCGCGCTCGCCGCGTTCCGAGGTGAGCCGGTCGGCGACGGCCTTGGTGAGGGTCTCGGCGCGGCGGAAGAGGCCCAGGTTGCGCAGGGCTCCGCCGTACTGGTAGCTGAGTTCGCGGACCTTCGGGTGGTCCTCGCCGAGCATGGCGCGCCAGGCCTGGTCGGTCTCCTCGCAGAGCCGCAGGCAGGTGCGGTACTCCCCGGCGAGGATCAGGTAGCGCAGGCAGTGCAGCAGGAAGTTCTGGATGCGCGGGTTGCTGCTGGTCAGCACCCCGGCGGTGGCCAGGTGCGGGATGAGTTCGGCGTAGCGGGGCCACAGCCGGGAGTCGGAGGGCCGGCCGGGGTCGGCGGCGGCGAGGACCTGGCGGACGGCGCGGGAGAGCGGTTCGGCCTCGTCCTCGGAGAGGTTGTCGCGGACGATGCCGTGGACCATGCGGTGCAGCTGTACGGTCTCCAGCCCGCCGCCGCCCTCCTCCACGGGCAGGTCGGAGTACTCCAGGCGGACCACGGAGAACTGGACGAGCTTGTTGAGGGCCGCGTTCCACCGGATCTGGTCGTTGATCAGCCCGGCCAGTTCCTCGGGCACCTCGTCGGCGGGGAACTCGCGCAGCAGGCGCAGCGGCACCGGCCCGGGGGCGAAGAAGACGAACAGCCGCAGCAGGGAGAGCGCGTCGGGGAAGTTCTCCCGGACGTTGTTGAGCAGTATGGCCAGGGCCGTGGGGAAGGGCAGCGGGTAGTCGTCGGAGACGGTGACGGCCTCGCGGGAGTCCAGCCGGCGCTGGAGCAGCGCCAGGTAGTCGCCGACGGTCAGCGGGGAGTCGGCGAGCCAGCCGGCGGTCTGGTCGAGGGCGAGCGGGTAGTCCTCCAGGGCCTCCGCGAGCTGGTCGGCTTCCACGGCGGTGAGCCGCAGCGCGCGGCGGCGGATGAAGGTGATGGACTCGGGGCGGGCGTAGAGCGGCACTTCGACGAGGCTGGTGTGCCGGGAGGCCCATTCGCGGTTGCGGGAGGTGATGATGACATCGCCCGCGCCGGTGGGCAGCAGGTCGGTGAGGTCGTCGGGGTTGTCGCAGCCGTCGAAGACCATCAGCCAGCGGCCGTACGGGGATCCGCGGCGCAGCGCCTCCAGGACGGCCCGGATCTGCTCGCCGTAGCTTCCGGCGCCGCGCGGCAGGCCGAGGGCGGGGGCCAGGTCGGCGAGGCGCTCGCGCAGGGTGGGCCGGTCCTCGGCGGGCACCCACCACACCACGTCGTACTCGGAGGCGAAGCGGTAGGCGTATTCGGTGGCGACCTGGGTCTTGCCGACGCCGGAGAGCCCCAGGAGGGTGACGGTGGAGGCGCCGGCCGGGGCTTCGGCGAGCGCGGCGCGCAGGGTGCCGATGACGTCGTTGCGGCCGGTGAAACGGGGGTTGCGGCGCGGGACCCGGCCCCAGATCTCGGGCGGGTCGTTGGGGAAGCGGGGGCCCCGGCGGCCGGTCTCGGTGCCGATCCGGTCGGTGGGCAGCTCCAGGCGGCGCAGCACGCGGTACTCCGCCTCGTACGCGTCCAGGCCCCACAGGTCGGTCTTCTCCAGGACGGCGACGGCGCTGGGCAGCGGGGCGTCGGTGAGGCAGACGGCCGCGAACCGGTCGGGGTGGCGGTCGGTGACCGTGCGCAGGGCGGTGTTCCACTCCTCGTCAGTGTGGGTGCCGGCGGAGAAGTAGCGTTCGCTGAGGACGAGGAGGACCCTGCTGCCGGAGCGCGCGAGGTCGTCGAGGGCCTGGGCGAGGCCGGGGCTGTTCTGCGGGTCCCAGCGCTGGAGGGCGACGCGGTGGCCGTGCTCCTCCAGCCGGTGGGCGATCCACACGGCCCAGGGCCGGTTGAACCCCGCGAAGCTGATGACGAAGCGCTGCGGCCCAGCGGCTGAGGTGGTCTGTTCCTGCCGACTACCGGTCATGCGGCCGTCTCCCTGAGATCCGGGCAGTGGACGGGGTTGAAAAGGTACCGCAGCGGACGGTCCGTCAGCCTTGTGCGAACGGCGCCAATTCGGGGTGTTCCGCGCACCAGGCGCGGCGTTCGCGGTCGACGGCCCGGCGGGCGGTGGCGTGCTGGTCCCCGGGCGGCGGGAGTTCGTCCATGGCACGCTCGGCGGCCCTCATGGTGTCGATGAACTCCTTTCCGGCGGACGTCAGTCGGTCGTTCGCCCGCAGGACGGGCAGGACGGCGGCGACCTGGGCGCGGATCCGGGCGTGCTGGGCCCAGGCGCCGCGGGCCCCGTAGAGGGCGGCGCGCTGCCAGTAGCCGGCCAGGGCCAGGTGGGCGTAGGCGCCGTGCAGGAGTCCCTCCAGCGGGCGGGGGTCGGCGCGCCAGGGGGCCCAGTACCGGGGGGTGCGGTCGGCGGTGTGCAGGGTCAGGACGTCCGCGAGGGCGGTGAGCTTGCCGTGCTGGACCTCGTGCACGAGGGTGGCGGCCAGCGCGGGCGGGGCCTGGGCGCGGGCCAGTACGGAGCCGGCGGCCGCGGGCAGGGTGGCGCCGCTGGAGCGGGAGCCGCCGGCCAGCGGTACGACGGAGCGCAGCAGTTGGACGGTCTCCTCGGCGCGGGCGGTGTCGTACCGCTGGAGCAGGGTGAGTGCGCCGGACCACTGGGTGTCCCAGCGCCGGTGCCCCTTGGGGGTGAGCCGGCGGGCGGCGCGTACGGGGGCCTGCTGCGCGGGGCCGGGTGCCCGGTAGGGGTCGAGGTCGTCGAGGGCGGTCCGGCCGCCGGGGAGGGTGTGCAGGGGGAGGGCGGCCGGGTCCTCGGGATCCCAGGAGCGTTCGGTGAGGGCGAGCGGGCCCGGGCGGTCCGGGCGCAGGAGTCCGAGGGTGGGCAGGAGGAGGCGGCCGTGCTGGGGGCGCAGGGTGTGGGTGAAGGCGATCCCCGCGCGCAGGGCGGCGGCGACGGCGAGGGCCCCGAGGTGGCCGAGGTCGGGCGCGGGCCCGTACGGGGCGTGCAGTCGGCGCAGGGTCTCCTCGGCCCACACTCCGGTGGCCGGGTAGTGCAGGACGTCGCGCACGGCGCCGGGGTCCTGGCGCTCGGCCTCCTCCAGCAGGGCCCAGTGGCCGGCGGTCTCTCCGGACCGGCCGCCGGGGGCCGCGTCGAGGACGCCGCGCAGCAGGACCAGGCGCTTGGAGCGGCGCACGTCGCGTACCAGGCGGGTGCCGTCCGGGGAGGGCTCGGTGGAGGCGAGGGCGCGCAGGGTGCGGGAGGTGACGGTGAAGGAGGCGAGGGCAGCGGTCATGAGGCGACCGCCGGGGGGCGGACGGCGGTGGCGGACCGGGCGGTGACCGTGGTGGCAGCCGTGGTGGTGGCGGCCGCGGTGGTGGCCGTGGCCGTGGCCGCGGCCTGCTGGAGGGCCGCGGCGATGTGCCGGATCAGGACCTGGAGGTCCGCGCAGTACACGGACGGCTGCCGGAAGCCCTCGCCGGCGCGGTAGCGGTGCGGGTAGTGGCCGCCGCCGCACACCTCCACCAGCTCGCAGGCACGGCACCCGGCGGCGAGCGCGTCCCGTCCGAGCTGGCGGGCGGCGAAGCCGGGGTGGTCGAGGAGCTGGTCGAAGCTGTGGGTGGCGAGGGTCATCCCGGTGGCGGCGGCGCCCTCGTACGCGGACTTCAGCGAATCGGCCTGTTCGATCGAGCCGTCGGTCTCGATGACGGCGGTGGCGGCGGGCGCGAGCCCGAGGGTTTCGGTGGCGGCGGGCAGGCCGAGCAGCAGGGCGATGATCTCCTCGAAGATCCGGAGCCGGGTGCGCCGCACCCCGTCGTGCCACCAGCGTTCGAAGACCGCGAGGAGCCAGTCGGCGTACGGGGTCCGGCCGGGGTGGTGGCCGGGCGGCGGGGAGCTCCAGTTGGCGAGCGGCAGCAGCAGCCCGACGCTGGGCGGGGCGAAGGCGAGCAGGGACTCGTACGTCTCCACCGGGTCCTGGGCGAGGTCGATGACGCAGAGCACCCCGGCGTAGCTGTCCGGATGCCGGGCCAGCAGCCGCAGGCCGCGGGCGGCGGCGCCGAATCCGGGGCGCCCGGCGTGGTCCACGCGCCGGGTGTTGTGCGCGGGGAGCCCCCCGTCGAGGCTGACGCCGATGCGTATCCCGGCGGCGGCCAGCGCGGCGAGCCGGCCGCGGGTGAGGAGGGTGCCGTTGGTCTGGACGGTGGCGGTGACCCGGGTGCGCGGGGCGGCCCTTGCCACGGCGGCCCGTACGGCCTCGACGGGCGCGGCCAGCCGGCCGGGCGCGGTGAGCAGCGGTTCGCCGCCGTGCAGCACGAGGTCGACGCGCGGCAGGCCGTGGGCGGCGGCGTGCTCGGCTATCCGCGCGGCGGCGCGGTCGGCGGTGGCCGGGGCCATGACGGCGGGCTGGCCGCGCCAGCCCTGGTCGGCCATCTCGTAGACGTAGCAGTAGGTGCAGGCGAGATTGCAGCGGCTGCGCGTCTTGAGCACGAACTGCCTTATCGGATGCGGCCGGTGGCCGACGGCCCGCTGGGCGGGGACGTCGAGCCGGGTGTAGGGCCAGGGTGCGTGGCGGGCGTGGGCGTCCCGAGCGGGCAGCACGGCGTCGCTCGTGTCGGTGTGCCTCATCACCTGCGCCTCCCTCCCCCGGCGGCTGCTGGGAGGTACCCCCCAGCGACTGTCCATCCCTGCCCTTCGGACGGCCCCGGCTAACGGCGGAAAGCGGTCAAGTGGTGTGCGGCTCAGGCGCGGTATCCGGTCAGACGGTCAGTGGGCCGGACGGCCGGACAGTCGTCAGACGACGCCCGAGTCGAAGGCGTTCAGGATCTCGGCCGGATTGGTCACCCGCTCGACCATGCCCTCGATCACCTGGGCGAGCACGGGATGGTCGATCCCCCGCAGCGCCGCCAGATCCAGGCCGGAGAGGTCCGGCAGCCCCCCGGGACACCGCTGGACCGCCACTGCCACGTCCTGATCCTTCGTCACCATGGGCTGGCCGTCCCCCTTTTTTGCGTCGCGCGTTCGATGGTCCACTGCCCTTTCCCCTCCCCCGGCGCCCGGAAACGGCGCTGCCGGGGGCGCAGGGCGGCTCAGAGGGCCGCCTCCAGGGCGCTGATCCGCGCGGCGAGCGCCTCGGACCGCCCCTCCGCTCCCGTCTCGGACCGCACCCCGTGCCGTCCCCCGGACTCCGCCTCGGGCCCCGCTTCGAGCCCCGCGCCGGGCCCCGCCTCCGGCCCCGCCCCGCCGCCGAGCCTCATCCACAGCTCCAGGGCGGAGCGGTACGCGTCCAGGGCCGCCCTGGGCCGGGCCAGGCGCTCCAGCACCTCCCCGCGCAGCTCCTGTACGCGGGCGGCCAGCTGGACGGCGGTACCTGCGGCCCGGCGCTCCTCGCGGTCGGCCTCCAGCGCGGCCCGCCAGGCCCGCCGGTAGGAGTCCGCCGCCCGGTCCAGGCGGTCCAGGGCGCGGGTGTGGGCGTGGATCTCCTGCTGCACGTCTCCGTGGTCCCGCCACGCGCGGGCCCGCTCCAGGGGGCTGCGGCTGTGCCGGACCGCCAGTTCCAGCAGGTACTCGGCCTCCCGCAGGTCGACCGGGTCCCCTTCGTAGGTGTGCCGCAGCCGGAGCCCGGCGGCCAGTCTCAGCAGCCGGTGCGCCGCCCCGGGGTCGGACTGCGGCACCGCGGCCCGGCTCTCGCGCAGCACGCGTACGGCGGCCCCGGTGAACCGGCGCCCGTCGGCGGCCCGGGCCCGCTCCAGCAGTACGTCGCCCCACTCGGGCAGCAGCTCGCCGAAGGCCTCCGCGTCCCGCGGGATCAGCCGCCGGGCGCGGCCGTACGCCTCGGCGGCGTCCTCCAGGGCCGCCGGGTCGGCGTCCCGCTCGTAGCGCGCCCGGTGCACCCGCGCCAGGCACACCAGGGCCGCCACCCGTTGCTCGGCGTCCCCGCCGGCCTCCGCCAGGGCCGCGTCCAGCTCCACGGTCGCCTCCTCCAGCCGCCCTGGCAGGTAGCGCAGGGCGCCGGCCAGCTCCACCCGCACCCGTGCGCCCGCTTCCGGCCCGTCCGTCCCGTCCGCGGTCAGGGCGGTCGCGGCCAGCCGGGCCGCGGCCTGTTCGGCCAGGGCCGTGCGCTCGGCCGGGTCCGGGGTGTGGGGCAGCAGGGCCAGCAGGACGCGGCCCAGGGCCCGCTCGAGTCCGGGGTGCGGCGGCGCGTCCACGGCGCCGCCGGGCGCGGGGGCGGGGGTGGGCCCGGCCAGCGGCTCCAGGGCGGCCCGCGCCTCGCGCAGCGCGCCGGGGTCCTCCCGCAGCGCGCTCAGCCGGATCAGCGTCTCGGCCCGGCGCACCGCGCAGTCCCGTCGCAGGCCGGGCTCGCCCGAGGCGCCCGCGGCCGCGAACTCCCGGTCCGCGGCGGCCAGCAGCTCCGCGTCGCCCGAGGAGGTCGTGCGGGTGGCCGCCAGCGCCCGCTCGTACAGCACCCGGCCGCGCACGAACCGGGCCGGCGCGGTCCGCAGGCCGCTCACGGCCCGCTCGGCCTCGGCGAGGAGTTCGGGGTCCCGCTGGGCCGCCCACAGCCGCAGCAGCGCGTCCGCCAGTTCGGTCTCCGCCTCCTCCGGCGGATCGCCGGGCCCGGCCGGGGCCGTCACCGCGCGGCGCAGGACCGCCACGGCCTCGTACAGGGCGCGCGCGTCCCCGTCCGCGAGCCGGTCTCGCGCGGCGCGCACCGCACCGGCCCGGCCGTGCGCCGGGGGCGGGGCGGGCTCGCGCACCGGCGGGTCCCCCTCCTCCGGCACCCCGGGCAGGTACCGCCGTACGACCTTGGCCGAGACCTGGGCGAAGGCCTGCGGGAGCCGCCCGGCGGGCGCCCGCTCGGCGTCCCCCGGCGCGGACGCGGTCTCCGTGGCCGGCGCCCCGGTCAGCTGCGAGACCGCGAGTGCGGGGAAGTTCCGTACCCCCCGCCCGAAGTGGGCCTGCACGTACTCCGAGCAGTGCTTGAGCACGAGGGCGGCCTCGTCCCGCCCCAGCGGCCCCAGCAGTACGTCCTGCACCCCGGGCGCGAACTCGTACCACTGCCCCGGCGCCTCCGGGCTGCGCCGCAGCAGCCCGCTCAGCAGCACCTCGGCCAGGTCCGAGGGCTCGGAGTCCGGCAGCATCGTGCGTTGCACCAGGCGCATGACGGGCAGTGTCAGCGGGGCCGCCGACAGGTACACGGCCAGTTGTACGGCCCGGGGCGCGGCCGAGGACCGGAACCGCGCCACCAGCTCGCGCGGCGGCCGTACCGCACGGGGCGGCGGCGGGGGCGCCGCCGGGTGGGCGGCCAGCACCCGGCCCACCTCGGCCGGTACCGGGCCGGTGCCCAGCCCGGCGACGAGCCGGGCCCACGCCCCGAGGGCGGTCGCGCCGGGCGGCAGCACGGGCACGGTCAGCCCTCCCACGGGCCGTCCGGGCAGCGGCGGCCGGTCCGACCGGAATTTCAGCTTCCCGCCGCTGCCCTCGACCCGGGTGAGCGTGCCCCGCTCGGTCGGCAGCCAGCTGCGGCCCCACAGCCGCTGCGGCAGCGGCTGCACGACCACGCACGGGGTGCACTCGGCCCACCGGTGCAGGAGCCGCTGCGCCGCGCCCTCGCGCCACAGCGGTCCGGCGCAGTCGGAGACCAGCATGGTCAGGGCCCGCCCGGTGGGGTCGCGCAACTGGTCCCCGGAGCGCAGGCCGGGGCCGGGCACGGC
This sequence comes from Streptomyces sp. NPDC048269, assembly GCF_040652395.1. Taxonomy (NCBI): domain Bacteria; kingdom Bacillati; phylum Actinomycetota; class Actinomycetes; order Kitasatosporales; family Streptomycetaceae; genus Streptomyces; species Streptomyces sp. NPDC048269. Next base: position 204,978 of record NZ_JBEZLW010000006.1, on the reverse strand, counting down.
GCCGCGCCCGAGCGCCGCCGTACCGTCGGCGAGCCGGTGCAGGTAGTGCACCTGGACGTCCCGGAAGGCGCCCAACCGCTCGCACACGGAACGCAGTTCCTCGAACATGTCCTGCCACACCGCCATCGAGGGCGAGGCGTCCATCACCAGGCGGGCGGTGGCCTCGCGCCTGCTCTCGGGCCGGAGCACCGGGATGACCAGCCCGAGGGCCCGGGCGCTGGCCTCGGCGGTGGCCGGTTCGTCGAGGACCATCCGGGTGGGCGGGGCCGGCGGCCGGTGCCGCTGGAGGGCGCGCAGGGCCCGCTGTATCTCCAGGATGCGCGGCAGCGCGGCCGCCCTGGGGACCCGTACGGGCACCCCGCGTTCGCCGGGCGGCTCCCCCGCGAGATCCGCCTCGGCCTCGCCGCCGCGGCGGGTCCCGGGCGGATACAGCCTGACCGGATCCTCAGGTTCCGGATCCACTCGGCCGGGATCCACGGGCAGACTGACCGGATCCTCGGCCTCCGGCTCCGGTACGAGCGCCTCCGCACCCGGCGCGGGCCGCCCGGGCCCGCTGATCCTCCCGGCCAGCCACAGCGCGTCGGCGAGCTCCTCCGCCGACGGATCGAGCCCGGCGCGGCGCAGCAGCACGGCCAGTTCGCGGATGCCGGACGGTCCGGCCGGTGGGCCCGTGGCGGGCCGGCGTCCGTCAGGTGCGGGTCCGTCAGGTGCGGGTCCGTCAGGCGGGTGCCCCGGGGGCGGGGTTCCAGGGGGCGGGGGTTCGGCGCGTGGCGGCACGGCCCGTCACCTCGGTCGGTCGAGGCGCTGGATGAGCAGGTCCGCGAGGTCCTCCCGGGTGGGCGGTGCGGCGTAGTGGGTCAGGTAGACGGCGTTGAGCAGTTGGTCGGCCGCGACCAGCTCGGACTGCGACCGGCTGAGGAACTCCCGGATCAGGTCGGCCCCTAGCTGGGCGGCCTCCTCGCCGAGGTGGGCGCGGACCATGGTGGCGAGCCGCTTCTCCCCGGGCTGTCCGAGCTTGAGCTGGATGCAGCGCCGCAGCAGGGCCGCGGGGAAGTCCCGCTCCCCGTTGCTGGTCAGGATGATGAACGGGAAGGCCCGGCAGCGCACCCGGCCGCCCTGGACGGTCACCTTCGACCCGTCGTCGGTGAGCACCTGCACCTCGGGCTCGGTGTCGGCGACCCGCTCCAGTTCGGGGAGGGCGAACTCCCCTTCCTCCAGCACGTTCAGCAGGTCGTTGGGAAGGTCGATGTCGCTCTTGTCGAGCTCGTCGATGAGCAGCACCCGCGGCCGCCCGGTGGGCAGCAGGGCGGTGCCCAGCGGCCCGAGCCGGATGTACTTCCCGATGCCGGGCGCCCCGCCCGGGGCCCCGCCGCTCGCGGCGATCTGCACGTCCTGGAGCCGGGCGAGGGCGTCGTAGCGGTACAGGCCGTCCTGGAGCACGGTCCGCGACACCACCGGCCAGCGCAGCACCCGCCCCAGCTTCAACTCGTGCGCCACGGCGTGCGCGAGGGTGGACTTGCCCGTTCCGGGGAAGCCCGTGACCAGCAGCGGGCGCCGCAGGTACAGCGCGGCGTTGATGGCCTCCAGCTCCTCGGGTTCGGGCCGGTGCAGCTCGGCGGCCTGCCGGTGCGCGCCGAGCCGCCGGGCGATGTTGCCGTCGGCCGCGTCCGCCCCGGCACCGCCGGCCTCCCCCACGGGGCCGCCGTCGAAGTCCCGCCACGGCGGCGGATCGGGCAGGGCGTCGATCCCGTCGTGGGGCTCGCCGACACCTCGGTAGATGAGCCATTCGTCGTTCATGGGTGCTGTTCCCTCCTGCCGGTCACAGGTCCCCCTGGAGCGGCTCGTCCTCGGGCAGGGCACGCGCGGGGTCGTCCCAGACGAGCGCCGCCCCCGCCGCCCAGTAGGCGTCCGGGTCGGCGCCGTACGCCCGCCCCCGCAGCGCCTGCAGCCGCAACGGCAGCACCTCCGCACGGCCCGCCTCGGCCAGTTCCTCCCGCAGCCCGCGGTGGAACGGGGCGCACGAAATCCCGGGGTCCGCCGGGGGCCGGCGGCCCACCACCACCCCGTACCCGGCGTCCCGCACCGCATGCAGCGCTCCGAGCGTGGGCTCCAGCGCCGCGGCCCGGCAGTGCACCGGCACGGTGTTGTCCGGGAGTCCGGCCAGCCAGCCCGGTGCGGGGCTGCGCGGGCGCCCCCGTACGCAGTCGGCCCGTTCGTCCAGCACCGGTCCCGTCTGCGCCCGGGCCCAACGGGCGGCCGCGGCGGGCCCGCGCCGTCCGGCGGGGTAGCGGAACACCACCGGCCGCTGCACCCCCAGCGGCACTCCACCCACCAGCACCCACTCGTCCACCGGCACCCCGAACAGCTCCGGGTCCACGGCCACTTCGAGCAGGGCCGGCGCCTCGTGGGTGTCTGACGCCCGGAAGGCCTCGGCGAGCGGGGCCCGTAACACCTCGGGCAGCTCCCGCAGGGTGGCCCGTACGCCCGAGTCCACCGCCCGCACCCGCCCGGGGTGTGCCGGGCCCGCCAGCACCGAGACCTTCCAGTCGTAGACGTCCTCCCAGCCGTGCGCCCACAGCTGCAGCAGGGCCGAGGCCCCGGTCGGCAGTCCGCCGGCCGGCCGGGCGGGACCGCGCACCGCCCGCCCGGCCGAGGCCCGCCGGCGCCGCTCGCGCTCGGCCAGGCCCCGCTCGTGGCGCTCGCCGAGTTCCCGGCGCAGCGGCCGCCACAGCCGCTCGGCCGTGGCCCGTACCCAGTCCCACAGTTCCTCGTCGGCGCCGGGCGTCGGCGGCTCGCGGTAGTCGGCGACGCTCACGTCCGTCGCGTACCGGAGCATGGCTGCGGCCTCCCCCGCCCCGCCCGGCGGGTCGTGCAGCAGCCCCAGCCCGTCGCGCCAGCTCAGCGGGGCGAGCGGGTGCGGGTCCGGCTCCTCCCCGCGCGCCGCCTCCACCAGGGCCCGTACGACCTCGGAGGAGCCCGGCGGGGGCAGTTCGGCGAGCAGTCCGCACAGGGTGGTGCGCTCGCCGGGCGTGAGCCGGCCGCGCCCGCCGTACGCGTCCCCGTCCTCGGGCGGGAGTTCGTCGTGCGCGTCCGTCCAGGTCCGTCGGCTGTTGAGGTCGCTGAGGTGCTGGTCGTAGTGGTGCAGGTCGTGGGCCTGCATGACCCGGCGGTAGAGCCCGGTCTGGCCGCGCGCGGGCATCGGCAGGGTGCGCAGCTGCGCGACCGAGACGGCGAGCCCGCCGGCGCCGGTGTGACGGCGGGCCTTGACCACGCCGACGACCTCGCCGCGGGCCAGGTCCACCACGGGACCGCCTGACATGCCGGGTTCGATCTCGTCGTCGTCGCCGAGCCGGATGGCCGCGCCGTTGCCCGCGGTGCCGCGCAGCCGGGTGGTGCGGCCGGTGATCTCGGGTGTCCCGAGGTCCTCGGTGCAGCCGAAGTACGCGACTTCGTCGAAACGGGGCCGGGAGCGGTCGGTCAGCCAGACGCAGGCGTGCGAGACGGGGGCCAGGACCCGGACGAGCGCCAGGTCGGGCAGGTCCCACAAGACCCCCCGGCCCGGGCGCCGCTCCTCGAGCCGCTCGGGAAGTACGCACTCCACGCGCCCGGTGACGGTCCCGGTGGAGCCGTTGCCCCCGGAGGAGAAGGTGATGCCGACCTCGCGCCCCGTCAGACGCACCGCAGCACCCCCTTCGCCGACGACGTGCGCGCACGTCAGGACCCAGCCGGGGGCGATGAAGAACCCGCTCCCCCACGTGGGGCCGGACGAGTAGCTGCCGGGGGCTTCATACCCGTTCGGCGGGGCGTGGACGCGTACGGTCGCCGCCTGGACGAGGGGCTCCAGGAGCTCGAAGGCGCGCGCGGAGCCGGCCGTGCGCCCTTCCGTCATTCGCGCCCCCGCTCGTTGGGCGTCCACCGTAGCGCCGGAGGCGCCGTGGGCGGGAGGTCTCGCCGCAGAGCGGATTATCCTGGCGGGAAACACCCCCCTGCACATCCACATCACGGCACGGAGCCCGACTTGTACTTCACCGATCGCGGCATCGAGGAGCTGGAGAAGCGGCGCGGCGAGGAGGAGGTCACCTTCGAGTGGCTCGCCGAGCAGCTGCGCACGTTCGTCGACCTGAACCCGGACTTCGAGGTCCCGGTGGAACGCCTGGCCACCTGGCTGGCCCGGCTGGACGACGAGGACGACGACACCGAGGACTGACGGGACACGAGAACGGCCCGGCTGCGCGAAGCAGTCGGGCCGTTGTCGTCGGGGTGCACCGGGTGGGCGAGGCGCCGGATCAGGCGGCCTTGGTCTCCCAGAAGATGCGGTCGATCTCGGCGATGAGCTCGAGGGCCTTCGCGCCGGTGGCCGGGTCGTTCGAGGCCTTGGCGGCCGAGAGGGCCTTCAGGGTGTCGTTGACCAGCTGGTGCAGCTGCGGGTACTTCTCGAAGTGCGGCGGCTTGAAGTAGTCGCTCCACAGCACCGAGACGTGGTGCTTGGCGAGCTCGGCGCGCTGCTCCTTGATGGTGATGGCGCGCGCGCGGAAGTCGGCGTCGTCGTTGGCCTGGTACTTCTCCTGCACGGCCTTGACGGACTCGGCCTCGATGCGGGCCTGGGCAGGGTCGTACACGCCGCACGGAAGATCGCAGTGGGCGGAGACCTTCGCCTTGGGGGCGAAGAGGCGGGAAAGCATGGAGTGTGTCCTCCTCGTGATCGTCTTCTCAAGGGGGAGATTACTCGCTCGGAATGCTGTTTTCGCGGCCGCCCCCATGGGCTTAGGACAAAAGTCCAGCGCCGTGGGCGGACCGGTGAGCGAATGTACGGGGCCGTACGGCAGCATGCGGAGGGTGACGAGGAGGTCGGGCATGGTGGAGAGCGGGCGGCCGCGGAGGCGGTTCGGGCTGGTCGACGTGAGCGGGCCGTCGATGGTGCCCACGCTGGTCCACGGGGACCAGGTGCTGGTCCGCTACGGGGCGGCCGTCCGCCCCGGCGACGTGGTGGTGCTGCGCCATCCGTTCCAGCAGGACCTGCTGGTCATCAAGCGGGCGGTGGAGCGGCGGCCGGGCGGCTGTTGGTGGGTGCTCGGCGACAACCCGTACAACGAGACCGGCGACAGCACCGTCTACGGGCCGGTGCCCGACGAACTGGTGCTGGCGACGGCGGTCCTGCGCATCCGGCCGCTCGGCGGGGATCAGCGTTCGCTCAGGGCCCGGCTCTCCTGGGCGGCCTCGGCGCTGCGCCCGCTCTGGGCGGACGCGTCGGCCTCCAGCCGCTTGCGGGCGCGGTAGGCGGCCACGTTGGCCCGGGTGGCGCACCGGTCGGAGCAGTAGCGCCGGGAGCGGTTGGTGGAGGTGTCGAGGTAGGCGTTGCGGCAGGGCGCGGCCTGGCACAGGCCGAGGCGGTCGGGGCCGTGCTCGGTGAGGGCGAAGGCCAGCCCCATGGACGCCATGGCGGCGTAGCCCGCGGAGGCGTTCGAGGGGTGCTCGGCGAGGTGGATGTGCCAGTCGGGGCGGCCGTCGTCGCCGACGGTCTCGTGGCCGGAGACCTGGGGGCTGACCGGGAACTCCATGAGCAGCGAGTTCAGCAGGTCGACGGCGAGGACGTGGTCGCCGCTGTCGGCGGCCTCGAAGACGGCACGCAGCCGGCCGCGGACGTTGCGGAAACGGGTGACGTCGGTGTCGGTGACCCTGCGGGCCATCTGCACGCTGGCACCGAAGAGGGCGCGGACAGCGTCCACCGAGGTCAGTGAGTCCTTGTTGCGGGCCGGCTCCTCGGTGTTGACCAGGCGCACGGCGAAGTCCGAGTAATGGGCCAGTTCCACTTGTAGTCCTTACGGCTGCGGATTAGTGTCTCCCGTAACGGCTGAGACGTCTTCGAGGGTATTACGTATGGAGGGGTTCGTGATGGCGGGCAGGGCGGAAACCGGCACCGGCCGACAGGCCTGGCAGGCGTGGCAGGACAGCTGGGACCGGCAGCAGGAGTGGTACATGCCCGACCGCGAGGAACGGTTCCGGGTGATGCTCGACATGGTCGAGGCCCTGGTCGGCCCCGCCCCCCGGGTGCTGGACCTCGCGTGCGGTACGGGAAGTATCACGGACCGCGTGCTCAAGAGGTTCCCGGAGGCCACCAGTACGGGCCTCGACCTCGACCCGGCACTGCTGACCATCGCCGAGGGCTACTTCGCCGGGGACGGGCGGGTCACCTTCGTCACCGCGGACCTCAAGGACCCCGACTGGCGCGCGGCGCTGCCCCACGACACGTATGACGCGATCCTGACGGCCACGGCCCTGCACTGGCTGCCGGGCAAGGAGCTCGCCGTCCTGTACGGGCAGCTCGCGCCGCTGGTCCGGCCGGGCGGGGTGTTCATGAACGCCGACCACATGCCCGACCCGGCCACTCCGCGCATCGACGCGGCCGAGCACGCCCACCGGCACGCCGGCATGGACCGGGCCAAGGCGGCCGGGGCGGTGGACTGGCGCGAGTGGTGGGCCCTGGCGGCTGCGGACCCGGCGCTCGCCGGGCCGGTGGAGCGGCGCTTCGAGATCTACGGGGAGCACGCCGACGGCGACACCCCCACCGAGGCCTGGCACGCCGGCACCCTGCTGGACGCCGGGTTCGCGGAGGCCCGTACGGTCTGGCGCTCGCCCTCGGACGCACTGGTCCTAGGTCTCAAGTAGGGACCTGAACACTCATGCGAGAGGGGCGGTACGGGAAACCCGTACCGCCCCTCAGCCGTCCGCGGGTGCGACTACAGCACCTTGGAGAGGAACGCCTTCGTCCGGTCGTGCTGGGGGTTGCCCAGTACGTCGCGGGGGTGACCCGACTCGACGACCACGCCGCCGTCCATGAAGACGAGGTTGTCGCCGACCTCGCGCGCGAAGCCCATCTCGTGGGTGACCACGATCATGGTCATGCCCGACTCGGCCAGGTCCCGCATGACGTCCAGGACGTCACCCACCAGCTCCGGGTCGAGCGCCGAGGTGGGCTCGTCGAAGAGCATCAGCTTCGGCTCCATGGCGAGCGCGCGGGCGATCGCCACGCGCTGCTGCTGGCCGCCGGAGAGCTGGGTGGGGTAGTTCCCGCCCTTGTCGCCGAGGCCCACGCGGTCCAGGAGGCGTACGGCGCGCTCGCGCGCCACCGCCTTGGACTCGCCCTTGACCATGACCGGGGCTTCCATGACGTTCTCTATCGCCGTCATGTGCGGGAAGAGGTTGAAGCGCTGGAAGACCATGCCGATGTCCCGGCGCTGGGCCGCGACCTCGCTGTCCTTGAGCTCGTACAGCTTGTCGCCCTTCTGGCGGTAGCCGACGAGGGTCCCGTCGACGTACAGCCGTCCGGCGTTGACCTGCTCCAGGTGGTTGATGCACCGCAGGAAGGTCGACTTGCCGGAGCCGGACGGGCCGACCAGGCAGAAGACCTCACGCGGGGCGACCTCCAGGTCGATGCCCTTGAGGATGTGCGCCGCACCGTAGGACTTGTGGACGCCCTCGGCCTTCACCATGGCAGTCGTCATCAGGCCACCGCCTTGCGGTTCGAGAAGCTGGACAGTTTCGCCTTGATCTTCTGCAACGGCGTGGGCGGCAGCGAGCGGAGCGAGCCGCGGGCGTAGCGGCGCTCCAGGTAGTACTGGCCGACGCTGAACACGCTGGTCAGGGCGAGGTACCAGATCGACGCGACGAAGAACATCTCCATCACCGCGAACGACGTGGACGCGATGTCCTGGGCCGCGCGCAGCAGGTCGAAGTACTGCACCGCCACGACGAGCGACGAGGTCTTGAGCATGTTGATGAACTCGTTGCCCGACGGCGGCACGATCACCCGCATGGCCTGGGGCAGCACGACACGGCGCATGGTCTGCATCCGGGTCATGCCGAGCGCGTGCGAGGCCTCGGTCTGGCCCTCGTCGACCGACTGGATGCCGGCCCGGACGATCTCCGCCATGTACGCGCCCTCGTTGAGGCCGAGACCCAGCAGGGCGGCCAGGAAGGGCGTCATGACCTGGGTCATCTCGTCCTTGTAGAACCCGAGGTTCAGGATCGGGAAGATCAGGGCGAGGTTGAACCAGATGAGGAGCTGCACGTACACCGGGGTGCCGCGGAAGAGCCAGATGTAGAACCAGGCGATGGTGCTCGTCACCGGATTCTTCGAGAGGCGCATCACGGCGAAGAGGACACCGAGCACCAGGCCCAGGGCCATCGAGGCGACGCTGATCCAGATCGTGTTGCCGACACCACGGAGGATGGTGGGGTCGAACAGCTTCTCCGGCACGGTCGCCCAGCGCACGTTGCCCTGCGAGAAGGCGATGACGAGCGCCGCGACCAGGCCGATCACGACCACGGCGCTGATCCAGCGGCCGTAGTGGCGCACCGGAATGGCGCGGATCTCCTCGGGGGGAACGGCTCCGGCCGGCGGGGTGTCCGCCGGGTCCGGGACCTTGTCGAGCTTGTCAGTCACAGTGACTGCCCTTCAGTGTGCTGCGGTCTGCGCGGAGGTCACTGGCCTGCGTTGATCTTGGCCTCGGTCACGGCGCCGGAGCCCGCGTTCCACTTGTCCAGGGCGGCCTTGTAGGTGCCGTCCTTGATGACCGCGTCGAGGGCTTCCTTGAGCGCGTCGCGCAGCTCGGTGTTCTTCTTGTCCACGGCGATGCCGAAGAGGCCGGCGTCGGTCGGGTTGGCGATGGCCTCGAAGTCGTTGCCGCCGCCCGCGGTCTGCGCGATGTACGCGGCGACCGGGGAGTCGTTCAGGTCGGCGACGGCGCCGCCGGCCTTCACGCGGGTCTGGGCCTCGGCGTCGGTCGGGAAGGACTCGATGGCGACCTCGCTCTTGCCGGCCGCCTTGCACTTCTCGGACTGGTCCTTGGCGGACTGCTCGTACGTCGTGCCGCGCTGGACGGCGACCTTCTTGCCGCACAGGTCGTCGAGGGTCTTGATGCCCTCCGGGTTGCCCTTCTTGACCAGGATGCCGGTCGAGGCCGAGAAGTAGTCGACGAAGTCGACGCCGGCACCGGTCTTGGCGCCCTTGTCGTCCAGGCCCTCCTGACGGGCCTTGGTGTCGGTGAGCGAGGACATGACCAGGTCGCTGCGGCCCGTCTGCATGCTGCCGATCAGGGTGTCGAAGGTTCCGGACTCGAACTTGAACTGGACACCGAGCTGCTTGGCCAGGGCCGCCGCCACGTCGGGGTCGACACCGACGATCTTGCCGCCCTCGGTGAACTCCATCGGCGCGTAGGTCGCGTCGGTACCGACCTTGATGACACCCGCATCCTGGATCTTCTTCGGAAGCTTCGAGAAGAGCGGCGCGCTGCTGTTGTTCGCCTGCCCCGAAGGGGTCGTGGAGGCCTTGTCCGTCTGGTCGCCACAGCCGGTGAGGACCAGGGCGCCGGCGACCGCGATCGCGCCGACCGCGGCGATCCGGGACCGGGCGGCGGTCGAACGACGGGTGATGCTTGCGGTCATGAGCTGGTTCCTCCGGCTGGTGGAAAAGCACCGAAAAACGGTCGGGCACGCACCATCGAGTGTCGCGACCTTGTGTGATTACGGCATCTTGCCATTCGGACTGGCGCATTCAGGGTGCCCGTCAGGTCAAAATCAGATAACGGACACCCCCGGCTGCCCAACAGGACTGCGGGCGCGGGCCTTCTGGACCGCAGAAAACGCTGCGACCAGGCACTTTGGGCTCACTATTTGCGGCACGTCTCGCCCATTGGACAGAGACGTTTGGACTTTTAGCCAAAACCAGGACATGCAGCCTATGGTCGAGCAGGAATCGACTCGTCTGGGTGAGCGTTCATCCGGTAGAACAGATCCTTACACCCCTCATCCGGGGCTCAGGGCGCGCGTGCGGCGCGCCCGCGCGTACGAACCTCCCCTTCGCGGAGACGGGCCAACCGTCGATGCGGAGTACGGACGCGGTGCCCGCCCACCCCTTAACCAGGAGTGGCCACCCTCAACGATTCAAAGGACTTAAGGGGTCACACACAGTGGCAGCGGAGATCTTCAACCCTCGCAGTGACAGCGTGACGGACAACAACCCGGACGCGGTGTTCGCGCTGCACCGGGGCGGCAAGATGGCCATCCAGGCCACGGTGCCGGTCACCAACAAGGACGACCTTTCCCTCGCGTACACCCCCGGCGTGGCGAAGGTGTGCACCGCCATCGCCGAGCAGCCGGAGCTGGTGAACGAGTACACCTGGAAGTCGAACGTGGTCGCCGTCGTCACCGACGGCACGGCCGTGCTCGGACTCGGTGACATCGGCCCCGAGGCCTCCCTCCCCGTGATGGAGGGCAAGGCGATCCTGTTCAAGCAGTTCGGCGGCGTGGACGCGGTTCCGATCGCGCTCGCCACCAAGGACACGGACGAGATCATCGAGACGGTCATCCGTCTCGCGCCGTCCTTCGGCGGGGTGAACCTGGAGGACATCTCCGCTCCCCGCTGCTTCGAGATCGAGCGCCGCCTGCAGGAGGCGCTCGACATCCCGATCTTCCACGACGACCAGCACGGCACGGCCATCGTGACGCTGGCCGCGCTGCGCAACGCCGCGAAGCTCACGGGTCGCACCCTCGGCGACCTGCGTGCCGTCATCTCGGGCGCGGGCGCGGCGGGCATCGCCATCGCCAAGATCCTGGTGGACGCCGGCATCGGCGACGTGTGCGTGACGGACCGCAAGGGCGTCGTGTCCGCCGACCGCTCCGACCTGACGGACGTCAAGGCGGAGATCGCGGGTCTCACCAACAAGACGGGCCAGACCGGTTCGCTGGAGCAGGCCCTCGCGGGCGCGGACGTCTTCATCGGCGTCTCCGGCGGTACGGTCCCCGAGGAGGCGGTGGCCTCGATGGCGAAGGACGCGTTCGTCTTCGCCATGGCCAACCCGAACCCGGAGGTCCACCCGGACGTCGCGCACAAGTACGCGGCGGTCGTGGCCACGGGCCGTTCGGACTTCCCGAACCAGATCAACAACGTGCTGGCGTTCCCCGGCATCTTCGCGGGCGCCCTCAAGGTGCGCGCCACCCGGATCACCGAGGGCATGAAGATCGCCGCCGCCGACGCCATCGCCGGTGTCGTGGGTGACGAGCTCTCCGCGGACTACGTGATCCCGTCGCCGTTCGACGAGCGCGTGGCCGAGGCCGTGGCGTCGGCCGTCGCCGCGGCGGCGAAGGCCGACGGCGTGGCCCGCCTGGCCTGACCGCTGTGCTGCGCTGAGCTGTACGGGCAGGGGCCCGGCCGGAGCGATCCGGCCGGGCCCCTGCTCTTTCTTCGGCCCCGGTGCGACGAAGGCCTCACCACCGTGGTCAGGGAAGGGCTGGAACCCTGCCCTACCGAGCGGTAGCGTCGCGGCATGTTCGCTGCCTACGCCGCCCGAATCGACCGTGACCACCCCCTGAACGGCCTTGAGCTGGGCGAGCGCCCGGCGCCCGAGGTCCGGCCCGGCTGGGTGACCGTGAACGTCAAGGCCGCCTCCCTCAACCACCACGACCTGTGGTCGCTGCGGGGGGTCGGCCTCGGCCAGGAAAGACTCCCGATGATCCTCGGCTGCGACGCCGCCGGGATCGACCAGGACGGCAACGAGGTCGTCCTGCACTCCGTGATCGGCCAGAGCGGCCACGGGGTCGGCCCGGACGAGCCCCGCTCGATCCTGACCGAGCGCTACCAGGGGACCTTCGCCGAGCAGGTGACCGTCCCCGCCTGGAACGTCCTGCGCAAGCCCGCCGAGCTCTCGTTCGAGGAGGCCGCCTGTCTGCCGACGGCCTGGCTGACGGCGTACCGGATGCTGTTCACCAACGCCGGGGTCCGCCCCGGCGACTCCGTCCTCGTCCAGGGCGCCGGCGGCGGGGTCGCGACCGCGGCCATCGTCCTCGGCAAGGCGGCGGGCCTGCGCGTCTTCGCCACCAGCCGGGACGAGGCCAAGCGCAAGCGCGCCGTGGAGCTGGGCGCGGTGGAGGCGTACGAGCCGGGCGCGCGGCTCCCGCACCGGGTCGACGCGGTGATCGAGACGGTCGGTGCGGCCACCTGGTCGCACTCGGTGAAGTCCCTGCGCCCGGGCGGGACCCTGGTCATCTCCGGTGCCACGAGCGGCGACCGCCCGGCGCACGCCGAGCTGACCCGGATCTTCTTCCTGGAGCTGAAGGTGGTCGGTTCGACGATGGGCTCGAAGGACGAACTGGAGGACCTGCTGTCGTTCTGCGCGACCACCGGGGTGCGGCCGGTCATCGACGAGGTGCTGCCGCTGGACCGGGCGCGCGAGGGCTTCGAGAAGCTCGCGTCGGGCGACCTCTTCGGCAAGATCGTGCTCACTCCGTAGGCTCCGCCGCTGACGTCAATAAAGGTTGACAACCCCTCCCGCGTCAACCTACATTGACACGCATGACGGAAGCTACCGATCTCGCCGAGCGGGCCGGTGACCGCGACCCGCGTGTGGGCCTGCGTGCCGTGGCCGCCCTCCGGAGACTGCTGGAGCAGCTGGAGGCCGTACAGGTACGCAGTGCCCGCGCGCAGGGGTGGTCGTGGCAGGAGATCGCGGCCCAGCTGGGCGTCAGCCGGCAGGCCGTGCACAAGAAGCACGGGAGGCTTTGATGTTCGAACGTTTCACGACCGAGGCCCGCGCCACCGTGACGGGCGCCGTCGCCGAGGCCCGGCGTGCCGGGGCCGCCACGGTCACCGAGGAGCACCTCGTCCTCGCCCTGCTGTCCCGGGGCGCCCTGGATCCCCTGGGCGCCGACCGCGCCGCGGTCACCGCCGACCTCGCGGCGGCCCGTCGCCGGGGCGGAATTTCGAAGGCCGACGAGGAGGCGCTGGCCGGACTCGGCATCGACCTCACGGAGATCGTTTCGCGCATCGAGGAGACCCACGGAGAAGGCGCCCTGTCGGCCCCCGCCCCGCGCAAGCGCACGCTGGGCGCCTCCCTCCGTTCGGCCCTCGGCCGCCCGGAGCCGGACAACCGGCACGTGCCCTTCACCCGGGGCTCGAAGAAGACCCTGGAACAGTCCCTCCGCATCGCCCTGGGCCGCAAGGACCGCCACATCGGCACCCTGCACCTGCTGCTGGCCCTGCTCTCCCGCCCCGGGACGGTCTCCGAGGTCCTGGCGGACCACGGAGTCACCTACCGGACGGCCGAGTCGGGCCTGGCCGCCTAGGCCGGGCGTTTCCCTTTCGGGTCTTGCCGGCCGAGCCCCGCGGCGGCTGGTGCCGCGCATCGCAAGGCGGAGGAGCTCCCGGCTACTGAACGTACTCGGGTGCCCCGACGACGCGGCGGGGCGCGGCGGCGGGCGTCGCGGGGCGGGCGGGACTCGACGGCAGGGTTTACGACGTGTGGAGCGTGCTGGTGAGGCGGGAGGCCGCCGCCGCGAGGTGGGCGCGCGCCTCGGCCAGCTGGGCCGGGGACACGCCGTGGTCACGGGCCGCGTCGCGGACGTCGTCGCGGAAGCGGTCCAGCAGCCGGTCCAGGTCGCGGGCCGCGTCGCCCGAGGGCGTCAGGTCCTCGGCCCAGTCCGTGTCCACGATCAGGGGCGTGCCGGACGTGGTGGGTTCGGCCGGGGTGGAACCGCCGAGCCAGGCTCCGGCCAGACTGCTCAGCACGCCGCCCGACTTGGCGAACTGCTCCTGGAGCTGGCTCGCTATGCGCTGGACCTCCTCGCGCGCCCGCTCCTGGGCCTCCTTGGCCTGGCGGCGGGCCTGCTGAGCCTCCTCGCGGGCCCGGCGGCTCTCGTCCTTCGCCCGCCGCGCCTGCTCCTTCCACTCATTCCGCGCCTTGCGCAGCTCTTCCTTGGCCACCGCCCAGGACTCGTCCTCGACCCGGGTCGAGGACGCGGAGGCCGCCGCCCGCATCTCACGTCGCAGGTCACCCGCCGCGCCCCGGACGTCGTCGCGGATCTCGGCGGCCAGTTCGGTGACCGAGTCGCGGATCTCCAGCTCCAGGTCCGCGAGTTCACCGCTGCGGTCGGCCAGTTCGGCCCGGCCCGCCTCGGTGATCGAGTACACCTTGCGGCCGCCCTCGGTCGCGTACGTGACCAGACCCTCGGCCTCCAGCTTGGCCAGGCGCGGGTACACCGTGCCCGCGGAGGGCGCGTACAGCCCCTGGAAGCGCTCCTCCAGCAGACGGATCACCTCGTACCCGTGGCGCGGAGCCTCGTCCAGCAGTTTGAGGAGGTAGAGGCGGAGGCGGCCGTGGGCAAAGACGGGCGGCATGTCAGAGCACCTTCTTGTCGAGGTCGAGGGGGGCGTCGGCACCGGCGTCGGCCTGCGGGCGGCGCAGCAGTGCGATCGCGCCCGAGACCGTGGTGGCCCTCAGGGTGCCGGTGCCGGAGCCGAGGGTTCCGGTGATCCGCTTGGCGCCCAGCTGACCGGAGACCCGCAGGTCCTCGAAGGCGTTGGAGACGCCGCCGGTGGCGGTGTTGGCCTCCACGCGGGCATCGGCGGGGTGGGGCAGCCGGATGGCGACCTGACCGGAGACGGAGTTCAGCGCGATGTCCACCGGGCGCGGAGCCTCTGGGCCGAGGTCCAGGTCGATGAGCATGTCGCCGCTGACCGAGTCGGCCCGTACGCTCACGCCCGCGCCGTCGACCACAGTCAGGTCGCCGGACACCGAATGGAAGCCTAGGTCGCCGGTGACGGACTGGGCCTCGACGCTGCCGGAGACGGTGTGGGCCTTGACCCTGCCCGACAGGCCGACCAGCGTGGCGTCGCCGGCGACCCCGTTGACGTCGGTGCCGCCGGAGATCCCGGAGACGAAGGAGGTGGCGTCGACCGTGGCCAGCTGCACCTGGGTGGCGGCCGGGACGGTCAGGGTGACGGCGGCGCTGCGCTCCCATGCCTTGCGGCCGAAGGGGGAACTGCCGGACCAGGCCTTCCACGGCTTGGTCTCCCACCACTTCTTGAAGCCCTGGGAGCCGTTCCAGGGCAGGTCCTCGTAGGAGAGGGTGAGGGTGCCGCCCTCCTGCACCACGTACAGGGGCGGTCCGTCGACCTCGGTCACCTCCAGCCGGGCCGGTCCCTCCTCGGCGGCGACCACGTTGACCGTGCCGCTCACGAGGCGGACGCAGAGCTCCGTCACCGGCTGCTCGAAGGTGAGCTTCTGCGGTTCGGCGATGTGCCACGTCGACTGGGACGCCTGCTCTGCCATGGGGCTGATCCTCCTCGTGCGCTCACGGACGGGTCTCGACGCACGCAACATATCGCGTCTTCTGATGAACACGATATATCGCGGTCGAGCGAAGTCAAGCGCGCCAGCGAAATCGGCCGTGCGCGGTGTCGTGCCTCAGCGTGGGGCCGGCCGGTTCCCCGCCGGGGGCCGCGCCGCTGCCGCGGGACCGGGCGGCTCGCCCTCGCAGCGGGCGCGCCGCTTGCGCGGGGCCAGGCGGATCGGCCGGGCGGCGGGGGGCGCGGTTCCGGGCCCGCCGCCGCTGCCGCGGGACCGGGGGCTCGGCGGCGGCCGCGGGACCGGGGCCCGGGGCCGCGCCCGCCGCCGCCGGGGGCGGTTCCGAGGAACCAGGGCACGCCGACTCGGCCGGCACCGTTCCGGTGGCCCAGGGCGCGCTGACTCCGGCCTGCGACCGAACGCGCATGTCGTGCCGGCCGGGCCGGGGCCGCTGCGCGGAGCCTCTCCCCGCCCCGCCCTTCCTCCGTTCCCCGGGCTCCGCCCGGACCCGCGCCTCAAACGCCGGCGAGGCTGAAATTGCCGCTGCGCGGCAATCCAGGCCCGACCAAATCCAGCCACGTCCGGGGGCACCTCCCAGCGCTAGCCGGGGAGTCCGAGGCACGGCACACGGGTCGGAGCCCCGATCCTTCCGCCCCACTGGGCAAACCCAGCCCACCGGGCAACCCAGCCCCGCCGGCACTTGAGGCGCGAGGCCCGGGACAGCGCCCGATCCCTCAGCCCCACCACGCAACCCCAGCCCCACCGGGCAACCCAGCCCCGCCGGCACTTGAGGCGTGAGGCCCGGGGCGGAGCCCCGATCTTTCAGCCCCGCCACGCAACTCCAGCCCCACCGGGCCCACCCAGACCCGCCGGCGCTTGAGGCGCGGGGCCCGGGGCGGCGCGCCGATCCCTCAGCCCCACCAGGCAAACCCAGCCCCACCGGGCAACCCAGCCCCCCCGGCGCTTGAGGCGCGGGGCCCGGGGCGGAGCCCCGGCGGCGCAGACGGATGCGCGCGGGTTACGCCGCTTCGAGCAGCGGGCTCGCATGGTGCCGGAGCCACGCCCGGTACGGCGGCGTCCGCATGGCCGCCTCGCGATAGGCGGCGCGGAGGTCCTCGTACACCTCCGCATGCGCACCCGGCCTGGTCGCCAGGAGGAGCCGTACGGCCAGCGGGTCCCCCGACAGCGGCCGGATCGCCATGTCTTCCCGCGGCCCGGACGTCGGCTGGCAGGGCGCCACCGCCTCGCCGGAGACGATCAGCGAGGTCGCCGTGTGGTAATCGGCGTGCAGCACCGGCGGGTCCAGCCCGGCCCCGGCGAAGACCCGCCGCAGACCGTCCCATTCGCCGTCGACCGAGGGGTCCACCATCCAGCGGTCTGCGGCCAGGTCCCGTAAGGACACCACCGACTGCCCGGCAGCCGGATGGTCCCGGGACATCGACACGAACTGCGGCTCCCGCTCCATCAGCACGTGCAGCTGAAGCCCGGCCGGCACCCGCAGCGGGCTGCCCTCCACCTCGTGCACGAAGGCCACGTCCAGCTGGCCGGAATCCACCATCCGCAACAGCGCGTTTGCGGACACGTCCACCACCAGCGAGGTCTCGGTGTCGGGCAGCCGCCGGTGGATCCGCCGGAGCCATCCCGGCAGCGCGCGGCTGGCCGTGGAGCCGATCCGCAGCCGCGGCCCGTGGGCCAGCGCCCGCGCCTCCGCCACCAGCGCGGCCATCTCGGCGAGCAGCGGGCGGGCCCGGCCCAGGACGGTGCGGCCGAAAGGTGTGGGCCGGCAGCCGGTCCGCTCACGCAGGAACAGCTCGCCTTCCAGGGCCCGTTCGATGCGGCGCAGCTGGGTCGTCAGGGAGGGCTGGCTCACGCCGAGCTGCCGGGCGGCCTTGTGCAGGCTGCCGGCGTCGGCGATGGCGCACAGCGCGCGCAGGTGCCTGACCTCAAGCTCCATGCCCAGAGGGTAGGCCGCGGCCCGTGGACCGCACCAGCCGCCGATAGCCCCCCGAATCCCGCCATTCTCACATCAGTTGATCTGTCGAAATCTTCCCGATAGGCCCGCGCTATCGCTGAATGACATCATCCGCCGGCCACTTCCGCTCCCGCAGACTCCGGTCACGAACGACCCACCCCCCACCGCACCGGACGAGTAGGAGCTCCCCCACATGCGCCACTCCCGTAAGGCCGTTCTGGCCACCACGCTCGGCCTCGGCCTGGCCGCCGCCCTCGGCGGCGTCGTCCCCACCGCCAGTGCCGCCACCGCCCCCGCCGGCAGTCCCTCGAGCTACGCGGCGTACGAGAACTCGCAGGAGAACCAGGCCGCCAACAAGGCCTTCTTCGACGCCGTGCAGCGCTCGGTCGCCGAGCAGCGCGCCGCCAACCCGGGCGTCCTGGCCGTCACCGTCACCTACAACACCCGCAACGCGCCGAGCTTCCGCACCCAGATAGCCCGCTCCACGCAGATATGGAACAGCTCGGTGAGCAACGTCAAGCTGCAGGAGGTGTCCTCCGGCGGCAACTTCTCGTACCGCGAGGGCAACGACTCCCGCGGTTCGTACGCGAGCACGGACGGCCACGGCCGGGGTTACATCTTCCTCGACTACCGGCAGAACCAGCAGTACAACTCCACCCGGGTGACCGCGCACGAGACGGGCCACGTGCTGGGCCTGCCGGACCACTACTCGGGCCCGTGCAGCGAGCTGATGTCGGGCGGCGGTCCGGGCACCTCCTGCCAGAACGCGACCCCGAACAGCACCGAGCGGGCGCGCGTGAACCAGCTGTGGGCCAACGGTCTCGTCGCCTCCGGCCTGGGGACGAAGGGCTAGGTCCGGCTAGCCCGCCGGAGGTGTGTACCGCGGGCAGTCCGGGTTCCGGCAGGGACCCGGCGCCCACTCCGGTACGAAGATACCGAGGGACTTGCGCCGCCTGACCACCGTGTCGACGGGGCTCCCGCAGGCCGGGCACATCCGCTGCTCGCGCCCGGCCTGCGGGGCGACCGTCTCCTGCGCCTGCTCCTGCTCTTCACTGGCCATACGTACACGGTAGGCCGCTTTCGCCCTCCCGGCGGGGTCAGCCCCCGGCGTTCAGCATTTTCTGCGCGCTCAGCGCTTCCGCGTGTACGTCGTCAGGACCCGGCCACCGCCGTAGCTCTTGACGTCGGTCAGCTCCAGCTCGCGGATCGCCAAGCCGGCGGGACATCGGGATGCCCGAGCCCGCGAAGACCGGATACTGCTCGGCAGCGAACTCGTCGATCCCATCGACCAGCCGTCCGGCGAGCGTCACACAAAGCACTTCCGGTGTAGTGGTTACGCGATCCCCTGCGGCTTGCGCCACATCGGCCACATCAGCGGCCCGTCGGGAAGCCGCACCGGCGTCCCCGTGTGCGCGAATCCGAGGCGCTCGTACAGACGGCCGCTGCGCTCGCTGCTCGCCTCCAGGTACGCCGGCACGCCCTCCCGGTCGCAGCGCTCCAGCACCGGCCGGATCAGCTCGCCGCCGAGCCCCTCCCCCTGCCTGCCCGGGGCCACCGCGATCATCAGCAGGTACTCGTGCTCCTCCGCCGTCGGGTGCACGGCGCCCGTGAGTCGGCCCACCAGTTCGCAGCGCTCGTTGTCGGGGTCGGCCACCGCCCGCATCTTCGCCGGGATCTCGTCCTCGCCCTCCGGCTCACCCGCCGGGATCCGCAGCCACAGCGCGGCCGCCGAGCCGTCCACGGCGTAGTCGATCCGGCCCTCGGCCAGCGCCACGTCCACGAACACGCCCAGGAACTTGCCGTGCACCGCGGCCCGGTGCTCCGGGTCCGGGAAGACCCAGCTGCTCACCGGGTCGGTGCGGAAGGCGTCGTCGAGGAGCCGCGCCACCGCGTCCCGGTCCGACTGATCCGCCTGACGTATCTCCAGCGCCACTGGTCCACACCCTTCACTCGCGTCAACGACCGTGAGTGATCTTAGAGTTGGGCCGGGAAAGCGGTAAGGCCTGTTCCGGCACCATCCGGTGCCGGAACAGGCCTTACCCGCCCCCTACGCGTTCACCGCGTACGGCGCGTCACGAACTCCGCGAGCGCCAGCAGTCCGCCCGCCGCCCCGAGGTCCGGTACGGCCCGGGACAGGTGCTGCACGGCCCGGCCCATCCGGTCCGCGGCGTGGGCCTGCGCCCAGTCGCGACCGCCCGCCCGGTCCACCGCCCCGGCCGCCTTGTGTACGTCGTCCCCGGTCATGGGACCCGCATACAGGGCCGCCAGCTCCTCCCCCGCCGCGGTACCCGACGTGAGGGCCGCCACGACCGGGAGTGACTTCTTGCGGGCGAGCAGATCGGCCCCGGCCGGCTTGCCGGTGTGTCCCGGATCTCCCCAGATGCCGATCAGGTCGTCGATCAGCTGGAAGGCGAGGCCGGCCTCCCGCCCGAAGGCGTCCATGGCGTCGACCTCGTCCGGTCCGGCGCCCGCGTACAGCGCGCCCAGCGCGCAGGCGCAGCCCAGCAGGGCCCCGGTCTTGGCCGTCGCCATGGTCAGGCACTCGTCGAGCGGGACGTCCGGGCGCTGCTCGAACGCGCAGTCCGCCTGCTGGCCCGCGCAGAGCTCGATGACACAGGCCGCGAGCCTTGCCGACGCCGCCGCCGAGGCCGGGTGCGGGTCCTCCGCGAGCAGCCGCAGAGCGAGCGCCATCATGGCGTCGCCCGTGATGATCGCGTCCGGTATCCCGAAGACGGTCCAGGCGGTGGCCCGGCCGCGCCGCCGGACGTCCTTGTCGATGACGTCGTCGTGCAGCAGCGTGAAGTTGTGGGCCAGCTCCACTGCGGCCGCCGCCCGGACGGTGTCGTCCACCGGCCCGCCCGGCCCCCGCATCGCCTGGGCCGCGGCCAGCACCAGTGCCGGCCGGATGGCCTTCCCGGCACTGCCCGAGGCCGGGGTGCCGTCGGCCTGCTCCCAGCCGAAGTGGTACATCGCCACGCGCCGCATCGAACCGGGCAGGCTCTCGACGGTCCGGCGCAGTTCCGGGTAAACCGTTTCTCTCGTTCGTTCCAGCAGGGCCGCGGCCTCCTGGCCCTCTCCGGTCGCCAGGGCGGCGTTCAGCGCGCTCAGCGCCAGCGGCCGATCTCGACGTTCTCCAGCACGCCGAGCGCGTCCGGCACCAGCACCGCGGCGGAGAAGTAGGCGGTGACCAGGTACGAGATGATCGCCTGCTCGCTGATCCCCATGAAGCGGACCGACAGGCTCGGCTCGATCTCGTCCGGGATGCCGGGCTGGTGCAGGCCGATCACGCCCTGCTCGTCCTCGCCCGTACGCATGCACAGGATTGACGTGGTGCGGGCGTCACTGACCGGGATCTTGTTGCTCGGGAAGATCGGCACTCCGCGCCAGGCCGGCACCCGGTTGCCGCCGATGTCCACCGACTCCGGGTACAGCCCGCGCTTGTTGCACTCGCGGCCGAAGGCGGCGATGGCCTTGGGGTGTGCGAGGAAGAGCTTGGAGCCGCGCCGCATGCTGAGCAGCTGGTCCATGTCGTCGGGGCTGGGAGCGCCGTCGTGCGGCTGGATGCGCTGGTCGTAGTCGGCGTTGTGGAGCAGGCCGAAGTCGCGGTTGTTGAGCATCTCGTGCTCCTGGCGCTCGCGCAGCGCCTCGACCGTGAGCCGCAACTGCTGCTCGGTCTGGTTCATCGGCTGGTTGTAGAGGTCGGCGACGCGCGTGTGCACCCGCAGGACCGTTTGTGCAATGGAGAGTTCGTACTCGCGCGGGTGGGCCTCGTAGTCCACGAAGGTGCCGGGGAGCACGGCCTCGCCCTGGTGGCCGGCGGAGAGGTCGATCGCGGCCTCGCCGTACTTGTTGGTGTTCCGGGCGGGCTGCGTCCGTACGTGCTCCACGTGCGCGCGCAGCGAGTCGGCACGGTCGGCGAGCAGCTGGAAGTCCTGCCGGGACAGGACGAGCGCGGTGCCGGAGGTGGCGGCGCGGGCGGTGTACTCCCAGATCGCCTCTTCGTCGACGAGGGCGTCCTCGCCGAAGTGGGCGCCGTCGGCGACGGTCCGCAGCACGGCGTCCTCGCCGTAGGGGCCCGGGCCGATCTGTTCGATGCGGCCGTGGGCGAGCAGGAACACCTGGTCGGAAGGGCTGCCGAAGGAGGTCAGCTCCTGGCCGGCCTCGAAGTCGATCTGCTGGAACCGCTGGGCGAGTTCGCCGAGGACGTCGAGGTCCTCGTAGTCGCGCAGCAGCCGGAGCTCACCGAGTTCGGCCGGGATCACCTGTACCTGGGTCCCGGTCTTGATGAACTCCACGCGTCCGTCGCCGACCGTGTAGCTCAGCCGGCGGTTGACCCGGTACGTGCCGCCCTGCACCGGGACCCACGGCAGCATCTTCAGCAGCCACCGCGAGGTGATCTCCTGCATCTGCGGCGCGGACTTGGTCGTGGTTGCCAAGTTCCGCGCGGCCGATGTCCCAAGACTGCGCTGCGGTGTCTGGGTCTCGGACTCGGAACCTGCCTGGACCGACATCTGTTTCCCTTTCGATCACTCCATGGATCTGCGGGGTCAGCTTTTCAGTACGGAACGTGGTGGGACCATTACACAAAAGAGTGGGACTACTCCCTCCGGGGACGGGGCACTCTCTCGGGCCACCTCCTCCCCGCGAGCCCCTCTGGGCCCACACATTTCGGCCACGCCGACGGCGCACGGGGCTTGATTTGCACACCGA
This sequence comes from Streptomyces sp. NPDC048269, assembly GCF_040652395.1. Taxonomy (NCBI): domain Bacteria; kingdom Bacillati; phylum Actinomycetota; class Actinomycetes; order Kitasatosporales; family Streptomycetaceae; genus Streptomyces; species Streptomyces sp. NPDC048269. Next base: position 183,177 of record NZ_JBEZLW010000006.1, on the reverse strand, counting down.
GGTCTACTGGCTGATGGCGGGCGCCCTCATCACCATCGAGGAGCGCCTACGCCGGACAGCGGGTGGCCGCCGGGGACGTGTGGCGCGAGTGGACCGTCACCGGCCGGGCGGAGGAGACCGCGGACTGCACCACCTTCCGCATCGCCCCGGCCGACGGCGTCCCGACTCCGGACCGACCACCGGGCCCTGACGCACAAGCCGGCCGACGCGTCGGCGCGGTTCTGGTACGAGGAAGCGGCGGAGCCGGGTGACGGCGAGGGCCTGATGGACCTCGATGACGGCTGGCCGGATCACGCCCTAGCCCCGGAAGCGCCGCCTCCGCTAAACCGGTGTGTAACGAGACGCGCACACTGCGTGTCCGTCACGCACCGTAAAGGAGGCGGCCATGGCCGCACCCATGTCCGCGGACCGGTTCGTCAACGCATTGCGGCGCGAGGGTCTGACCGTCGTCGAAGTCGGCGCCTGGCGCACCCACAACCGCAACCACAAGGGCCCCTGGGGGCCGGTGCACGGGGTGATGATCCACCACACCGTCACACAGGGCACCGCGCACACCGTCCAGCTCTGCCGCGACGGCGACTCCGCCCTGCCCGGCCCGCTCTGCCACGGCGTGATCGCCAAGGACGGCCGCGTCCACCTGGTCGGCTACGGCCGCGCCAACCACGCGGGCGCCGGGGACGCCGACGTCCTGGCGGCGGTGATCGCGGAGAAGCGGCTCCCGCCCGACAACGAGGCCACAACCGACGGCAACCGCCACTTCTACGGCTTCGAGTGCGAGAACCTCGGCGACGGCAAGGACCCCTGGCCGGCGGTCCAGCTCGACGCGATCACCCGCGCGGCGGCGGCCGTCTGCCGGGTCCACGCCTGGACGGCCCGCTCGGTGATCGGCCACCTCGAATGGCAGCCCGGCAAGATCGACCCCAAGGGGTTCACGATGAACTCCCTGCGCGAACGCGTGACCGAACGCCTCAAGTGACAATGGCCTGGTGACCCACCCCGAACTGCGCCCGCGTCCGCCGTCCCCGCTCGTCGAGGCGGCGGACGACCGGTTCACCGCGTACGGGGTCCGGCTGCTGCTCAAGCGGGACGATCTGGTGCACCCCGAGCTGCCCGGGAACAAGTGGCGCAAGCTCGCGCCGAATCTGCGGGCCGCCGTGGCGGCCGGGCACGACACGCTCGTCACCTTCGGCGGGGCGTACTCCAACCACCTGCGGGCCACGGCGGCCGCCGGGCGGCTGCTCGGGCTGCGCACGGTCGGCGTCGTACGCGGCGACGAGCTGGCCGGGCGGCCGCTCAACGACTCCCTCGCCCGGTGCGTGGCGGACGGCATGCGGCTGCACTTCGTGTCCCGGGCCGACTACCGCCGCAAGGCCGAGCCGCGGACGCTGGACCGCCTGCTGGACGGGGCCGGTGCGCAGGCGGCGTACGTCGTGCCGGAAGGCGGCAGCAACGGCCTCGCCCTGGCGGGTTGCGCCGAGCTCGGCCGGGAGCTGCGCGGGCGGGCCGACGTGGTCGCGGTGGCCTGCGGGACGGGCGGCACCCTGGCGGGGCTGGCCGCCGGGCTGGAGCCCGGGCAGCGGGCGCTCGGCGTGCCGGTCCTGGCGGGCGGGTTCCTGCAAGCGGAGATACGTTCCCTCCAGCACCAGGCCTTCGATGGCCCGGCCGGCGACTGGACCCTGGCCGAGGGCTTCCACCACGGCGGCTACGCCCGCGTCCCGGCCGCCCTCGACGCCTTCGCCGCCGACTTCGAGTCCCGCCACGGCCTTCCGGTCGAGCGGATCTACGTGGCCAAGCTGCTCTGGGCCCTCGCCGAACTCACCGCCTGCGGCGCCTTCCCGCGCGGCACCGTCCTGGCCGCGGTCGTCACGGGCCGGCCGTGACCGGGCGCGTCCGCAGCCAGTAGGAACGCGCCGCCACCAGCAGGGCCGGCCCGTACCCGGCGAAGGCCGAGAAGCCGATCCAGCCGACCAGCACCGCGTCCGCCGTGGAGTGGAAATCGCCCGCCCGGACACGCACCGCCCCGGACGAGGCCAGCATCAGATGGCCGACGCCGAACAGGCCGTACTGCACCAGCGTGCCCACGCCGATCAGGGCGGGCCCGAGCGGCAGCCGGCGCGGCACGCGGCGGCCGCGCAGGCGCAGGGTCCACCGCGGGAAGACCTGCCCCCAGGGCCTGACCAGGCCGAAGAGCAGGAAGACCCCGAGCGCGGCCAGGAGCACCGTGGCGTCCAGCCCCCAGCGCGCCAGGGTGAGCCAGAGCCTGGAGGCCCCGTTGCGCTCGTACGCGGCCAGCATCTCCGCTCCGCCGGTCCCCGCGAAGGTGCCGCCCAGTGCCCACGTCAGCTTCATCACCGCGTACGGCACGAAGGCGAGCGCCCCGCCGTACGCGGCGAGGTGCACCCGCCGGGAAGCCGCAGCCGGCGCCCGCGCCACCACGGGTCCGGTCCTGCGGGGCCGTGCGGCGCCCGCCGGCAGCACCGCCCCCAGCAGGCCGAGCCCGTGCAGCACCGCCGCCGCGGGGTCGTCAACCCCTTGCACGAACAGCAGCCCCACCACGTCCATCAGCAGGCTGAACCCCGCGGCCGCGGACAGCCCGCAGGCCACCCACAGCAGCGCCCGCCGCCGCGTGGCCAGCCCCACCCCGGCCACCGCGGCCGCCCCGGCCAGGCCCCACGCGAGCAGCGGGGGGCCCGCCCCCAGCAGTCCGGCCCCGAGGGCGAGGAAGCCCGTACCGGCGGCCCAGAATCCACAAGCAGCAGCAGAAGTGAGCGTCATGGGACGAGCCTCGCGGCCGCCCCGGCCGACGACGTCCGTCCGCGGGCCGATCCTGCTCCCCGGGGTTGGGGACGCCGGGCGCGACGCCGGGCCCGGCCGGGGTCAGGCCTCCTCGCGGTAGGCCGCCGCCTCCTCCAGGTCCAGGCGGCGCAGCAGCGCCCGCAGCATCTCGTCGTCGATCCGGCGGCGGTCGCGCAGGGACACGAAGACCTCCCGCTCCGCCTCGATCATCTCCCGCGCCAGCCGCCGGTAGATGTCGTCCGCCGACTCCCCCGTCAGCGGATTGACCTCGCCCAGCCGCTCCCACACCGCGTTGCGCCGCCGCTCCAGCACCGTCCGCAGCCGGTCCGCCAGCGGCGGCGGCAGCGTGCTGTTCTCCGGTTCCTCCAGCAGCTCCGCCAGCCGCTCCTCCGCCGCCCGCGAGGCCTCGCTCTGCGCCTGCGCCTCCGCCAGTGTGTCGGCCTGCGCGTCGCGCGGCGGCAGCTTCAGCAGCCTGATCAGCGGCGGCAGCGTCAGCCCCTGGACCACCAGTGTCCCGATGACCGTCGTGAAGGTGAGGAACAGGATCAGGTTCCGGTGCGGCACCGACATCGGCACGGAGAAGGCGATGGCCAGCGAGACCACGCCCCGCATCCCGGCCCACCCCACGATCACTGGGGCCTTCCAGTTGGTCTCCGGCTCCCGCTCGCGGATCCGTTCCGACACCCACCGCGGCATGAAGGTCGCCGGGAACACCCACAGGAACCGGGCCACCACCACCGCGAGGAACACCACGACCGCGTACCAGGCCGCGTGGAGGCCCTCGTACTCCCCGAGCCCCTTGAGGACCACCGGCAGCTGGAGTCCGATCAGCGCGAAGACCACCGACTCCAGCACGAAGGCGATCATCTTCCACACGGCTCCCTCCTGGAGCCGGGTGGCGAAGTCGACCTGCCAGTTGCGGTGTCCGAGGTACAGCGCCACGACGACCACGGCGAGCACCCCGGAGGCGTGCACCCGCTCCGCCGCCGCGTACGCCACGAAGGGGATGAGCAGCGAGAGGGTGTTCTGGAGCAGGGGCTCCTTCAGCCGCGTGCGCAGCTGGTGGATCGGCACCATCAGCAGCAGGCCGACGCCGATCCCGCCCACCGAGGCCAGCAGGAACTCCGCGATGCCGCCCGCCCAGCCGGCGCTCACCCCGACCGCCGCCGCCAGGGCCACCTTGTATGCGGTGATCGCGGTGGCGTCGTTCACCAGGGACTCGCCCTGCAGGATGGTGGTGATCCGGTTCGGCAGCCGGAGCTTGCGGGCGATCGCGGTGGCGGCGACCGCGTCCGGCGGCGCGATCACCGCGCCCAGGACCAGCGCGACCGGCAGCGAGAGTCCCGGCACCACGAGGTAGGCCGCGTACCCCACGGCGATCGTCGCGAAGAGCACGTAGCCCACCGACAACAGCGCGATCGGCCGGATGTTCGTCCGCAGGTCCAGGTACGAGCTGTCCACGGCGGCCGTGTACAGCAGCGGCGGGAGCAGCAGCGGCAGGACGATGTGCGGGTCGAGGGTGTAGGCGGGCACCCCCGGCAGGTACCCGGCCAGGAGCCCGGCGGCGACCAGCAGCAGCGGCGCCGGGACCGGGGTCCGGCGGGCCGCCCCCGCGACGACCGCGCTCCCCGCGACCAGTGCCACCAGCGGCAAGACCTCCATCGAAGATCCCATCCGTGTCGTCGGAGCCATCGCGCAACCGCACCCTGGCCGTACGCTGGCCATCATGAGCGAGTGCACCCATGTTGCCGAACTGCCGCGCCCCGAGCCGGTCCCGTCTGACCAGACCTGCCCCGAATGTCTGGCGCTCGGCAGCCACCCCGTGCAACTGCGGATGTGCCTGGAGTGCGGGTACGTGGCCTGCTGCGACTCCTCGCCCCACCGGCACGCCACCGCGCACCACGAGCAGACCGGCCATCCCGTGATGCGGAGCTTCGAACCGGGCGAGATCTGGCGGTGGTGTTTTGTCGACGGTTCGATCGTCTGAGTCGGGGTAGGTCAACCCTCCGCCGGTTCCCCAGATTTGAGCCCGCAGACCCCTAGCCACTGTGCGTACCCGTGGGCTTACCATCAGTCACTGGCCGTGGGAAGGGGTGTCCCCCGCGGGCGCCACGAGGGGTGCCGCGACACGATCGCCCGGATCGCGATAGCGTCACCGGCGAACACAGCTCGTACCACCTTGGAGGTGAGGGTGTCCCAGATCGCAGGCGAGCCCGGGACCCAGGACTTCGTGGAAGTCCGGCTGCCCGCTGCGGGTGCCTACCTGTCGGTGCTGCGGACGGCCACGGCCGGCCTCGCGGCACGTTTGGACTTCACTCTCGACGAGATCGAGGACCTCCGCATCGCGGTGGACGAGGCCTGCGCGATCCTGCTCCAGCAGGCCGTGCCCGGCTCCGTCCTCAGCTGCGTCTTCCGGCTGGTGGACGACTCGCTGGAGGTGACCGTCTCGGCGCCGACCACGGACGGACGTGCGCCGGAGCGCGACACGTTCGCCTGGACCGTACTGTCGGCGCTGGCCGGCAAGGTCGAGTCGGCGGTCGAGGAGGACCGGACGGTGAGCATCAGTCTCTACAAACAGCGCGGCGCGGGACCAGGCCCGGCGTGAGCGGCGGGGAGATCCCGGTGCGGGGCGGGGATCGGCCCCGGGTACGGCACGAGGTCGACGGCGGCATCCCGGAGCAGCAGCACGCCCGGCCGCACCCGGCTGACGCGGATGCGGAAGACGGCTTTTTGGACTCGGCGGAGCGACGGGCGGGCCCTATGAGCGAGAACCAGCACGACCAACCACAGCCACCGGAGGCCCCGGCGGTTCCGGTGGCACCGGCGGAGCCCCTGGTGGCTCCGGTGCCGGTGTTCCCGGTGACGCCGGCGCTGCCGGATCCGCGCGACCGCAGTGGCGCGCGGGCCCTGTTCATCGAGCTGCGGGCGCTGCCCGACGGCTCGCCGGAGAAGGCGGAGCTGCGCAACCGGCTCGTACGGATGCACCTGCCGCTCGTCGAGCACCTGGCGCGGCGCTTCCGCAACCGCGGCGAACCGCTCGACGACCTGACGCAGGTCGCGACGATCGGGCTGATCAAGTCCGTGGACCGGTTCGACCCGGACCGCGGGGTCGAGTTCTCCACGTACGCCACGCCCACGGTGGTCGGGGAGATCAAGCGCCACTTCCGCGACAAGGGCTGGGCGGTCCGCGTACCCCGGCGCCTGCAGGAGCTGCGGCTCTCGCTGACGACGGCCACGGCCGAGCTGTCCCAGCAGCACGGCCGCTCGCCCACGGTGCACGAGCTGGCGGAGCGGCTCGGGATCTCCGAGGAGGAGGTGCTGGAGGGGCTGGAGTCGGCCAATGCCTACAGCACGCTCTCGCTGGACGTCCCGGACACCGACGACGAGTCGCCGGCGGTCGCGGACACCCTGGGCGCGGAGGACGAGGCCCTGGAGGGCGTCGAGTACCGCGAGTCCCTCAAGCCGCTGCTGGAGGGGCTGCCGCCGCGGGAGAAGCGGATCCTGCTGCTGCGGTTCTTCGGCAACATGACCCAGTCACAGATCGCACAGGAGGTCGGCATCTCCCAGATGCACGTCTCCCGGCTGCTGGCCCGCACCCTGGCCCAGCTCCGGGAGAAGCTCCTCGTCGAGGAGTAGCCGGCCCGAGGAGCAGCCGGGCCGAGAAACAACCGGGCCGAGAAACAACGGCCGCAGCGGTTATCGGGCCTCTTCGCGAGGCCCGATTCCGAGCGCCTCGGTCGCCGTCGGGTTCACCAGCAGGACCACGACGGCCACCGCGGTCACGGCCAGGGCCCCGGCGGCCGCGATCATCGCGCCGCCCGTGGAGTAGAGGGTCCAGGCCACCGGCAGCGCCATCAGCTGGGTGATCAGGGCCGGGCCGCGGCTCCAGCGGCGGCCCAGGCGCAGCCCGCGGGCCGCGATCAGCGGCAGCGCGGCGAGCGCGAGCAGCGTGATGCCGCCCGTCTCAGCCTGCTGCGGGGAGTCGGGGTCGCCGGCGATGCCCACGAACAGCATGTAGACGCCGAGGCCGGCCAGCGCCAGACCTTCCAGCGCCGTCAGCACGGCGGCGGCGGTCAGCCGGCGGGGCAGCGCGGCGCGCCCGGCGGCGGCGGGAGTCTCGGCGGACACGGCGGGGGCGGCGGCTTTCGGGGGCTGCTTCTTGCTCACCCCAGCAGGGTAGCCGCGGGCCCCCGGAGGCCGGAGGGGACGGGCAGTAGGGTCCGCCTCCGAGGGGGTGGGTAGGCTGGCGCTCATGCGTGCACTTCTCGTGGCCAACCCAGCAGCGACGACCACCAGTGCGCGCACGCGTGACGTCCTGACCCACGCCCTGGCCAGCGAAATGAAGCTGGAGGCGGTCACCACCGAATACCGGGGCCACGCCCGGGACCTGGGCCGCAGGGCTGCACACGAGGGACTCGACCTCGTCGTCGCCCTCGGCGGCGACGGCACGGTCAACGAGGTGGTCAACGGGCTGCTGCACGACGGGCCCGATCCGGAGCGGCTGCCCCGGCTGGCCGTGGTGCCCGGCGGCTCCACCAATGTGTTCGCCCGCGCCCTCGGTCTGCCCAACGACGCGGTCGAGGCGACCGGCGCCCTGCTCGACGCGCTGCGGGAGCGGCGCGAACGGACGGTGGGCCTGGGTCTGGCGGCGGGCACCCCGGGCACGGAGGACGAGTCGGTCCCGGCGCGCTGGTTCACCTTCTGCGCGGGCTTCGGTTTCGACGCGGGCGTAGTGGGGCGGGTCGAGCAGCAGCGCGAGCGCGGCAAGCGTTCGACGCACGCCCTGTATGTACGACAGCTGATGCGGCAGTTCCTGGAGGAACCGAACCGCCGGCACGGGACGGTCACACTGGAGCGCCCCGGCGCGGATCCGGTGACGGACCTGGTGCTCTCGATAGTCTGCAACACCTCCCCCTGGACGTATCTGGGGAATCGCCCGCTTTACGCCTCTCCGGAGGCGTCGTTCGATACCGCACTTGACGTATTGGCTCTCAACCGTTTGTCAACTCCGGCGGTCGCGCGCTACGCGACACAGCTCCTGACCTCGACTCCTGAGCGAGGTCCGCACGGCAAGCACGCGGTGTCTCTGCACGATCTGACGGACTTCACCTTGCATTCGAAGGTTCCCCTTCCGTTCCAGATGGACGGAGACCACCTCGGCCTGCGCACCAGCGTTCGGTTCACAGGCGTACGCCGTGCACTGCGTGTGATTGTGTGAGCGGAAGGGCCCGAAGTCCTTTCACTCGAACGTTTACACGCTGGTCCACCCCCACGATGTAGGGCTGTGACCTAGTAGACACCGACGAATCAAAAAAAACTTTCCGGAAGGGGTTGTATCCCCGTCCGAGGTTTGCGAATCTCTACATGGCGATCGGGACAGCCCGCAGAACCGGCACCCACACAGACCGCCAGAACCCCCCAACGAATCTCTGGACCGCACCGGGCGACTGGGCGTCGGCCCTTCCCTCACGGGGGGATTCGTGAAAGCGTTCACATTCACAAGCAACGTGCATGTCACACAAGAGAGGTAGCAGCCATGGACTGGCGTCACAACGCCGTTTGTCGTGAGGAAGACCCCGAGCTGTTCTTCCCCATCGGCAACACCGGTCCTGCGCTGCTGCAGATCGAGGAAGCCAAGGCCGTCTGCCGCCGCTGCCCCGTCATGGAGCAGTGCCTGCAGTGGGCGCTGGAGTCCGGTCAGGACTCCGGTGTCTGGGGCGGTCTCAGCGAGGACGAGCGCCGCGCGATGAAGCGCCGCGCCGCTCGCAACCGGGCGCGCAACGCCAGCGCCTGACAACGACTTTCGAGCCTCGACGCGCAGCGCGTAGAACCGTATAAGCGCTCAGCAACGTGCTCTTGAGCCCCGGACCGAGAACCATTCGGTCCGGGGCTCAGTGCTGTCCGGGGTGCACGCCCGGTCGAGGGCGTCACGCTGAGTGACGCCCCCGCCGCTACTTCTGCGAGCTGGACGGAATGTCGAGGACGACCTTGGTCCCGCGCGGCTGCGCCCGGAGCATGTCGAACGTGCCGCCGAGTTCACCCTCCACGAGGGTCCGTACGATCTGCAGCCCGAGGTTGCCGGCCCGCTGGGGGTCGAACCCCTCGGGCAGACCGCTGCCGTCGTCGAGCACGGTGATCAGCAGTCGCCCGTCGGTGCGGCCGGTCCCGGTGCGGGTCGCGGCCACCTCCACCGTGCCCCGCTCCCCCTGGGTGAAGGCGTGCTCCAGGGCGTTCTGCAGGATCTCGGTCAGCACCATCGACAGCGGGGTGGCGACCTCGGCGTCCAGGATCCCGAACCGGCCGGTGCGCCGGCAGGCGACCTTGCCCGGCGAGATTTCGGAGACCATCGCGATCACCCGGTCGGCGATCTCGTCGAACTCGACGCGCTCGTCGAGGTTCTGAGACAGCGTCTCGTGCACGATCGCGATCGAACCGACCCGGCGCACGGCCTCGTTGAGCGCCTCGCGGCCGGTCTCGGAATCCATCCGGCGGGCCTGGAGCCTGAGCAGCGCGGCCACGGTCTGGAGGTTGTTCTTCACCCGGTGGTGGATCTCCCGGATGGTGGCGTCCTTGGTGATCAGTTCACGTTCGCGACGGCGCAGTTCGGTGACGTCGCGGCAGAGCACCAGCGAGCCGATCCGGACCCCCTTGGGCTTGAGCGGGATGGCGCGCAGCTGGATGACCCCGCCGTTGCCCTCGACCTCGGTCTCCCTCGGAGCCCAGCCGCTGGCGAGCTTGACCAGTGCCTCGTCCACCGGACCGCGGGAGGGGGCGAGTTCGGCGGTGGTGGTGCCCAGGTCCTGGCCGACCAGGTCGGAGGCGAGGCCGAGCCGGTGGTACGCGGAGAGCGCGTTCGGGGAGGCGTAGGTGACCACGCCGTCGGCGTCGAGCCGGATCAGGCCGTCCCCGACGCGCGGGGAGGCGTCCATGTCGACCTGCTGGCCGGGGAACGGGAAGGAGCCCGCCGCGATCATCTGGGCGAGGTCGGAGGCGGACTGGAGGTAGGTGAGCTCCAGCCGGCTGGGTGTACGCACAGTGAGCAGGTTGGTGTTGCGGGCGATCACGCCCAGCACCCGGCCCTCGCGGCGCACGGGGATGGACTCGACGCGCACCGGCACCTCCTCGCGCCACTCCGGGTCCCCCTCGCGCACGATCCGGCCCTCGTCGAGCGCGGCGTCGAGCAGCGGGCGGCGGCCGCGCGGAACCAGGTGGCCGACCATGTCGTCCTGGTACGACGTGGGGCCGGTGTTCGGGCGCATCTGGGCGACCGAGACGTATCGGGTGCCGTCGAGGGTGGGCACCCACAGCACGAGGTCGGCGAAGGACAGGTCGGAGAGCAGTTGCCACTCCGAGACCAGCAGGTGGAGCCACTCCAGTTCGGTTTCACTGAGAGCGGTGTGCTGGCGTACGAGGTCGTTCATGGAGGGCACGTTGCGAGCGTACCCCGGGTACGCGGCATGACTTTCCCCACGGGAATACCCAGGAGTATCCAGGAGGGCCGATGGCCGCGTACTGTTGGAGGAACTGACGGGATTCCACGGCCCGTCATTGGATGGACAGAACAGAATGGTCTAGTCCACAATTGTGTATAGCTTCCGCCCTCCCCGCACAGGAGGACGGATCGAGGTAAGCCGCGCACTCTGCCCTGACTGCGCCGGCACCTCCCACCGGCCGCGGGAACCGCACACCCGTCGGCCGTAAGTACTCCGGGCTACGGTGCCGGACGGGTTGAGGGTCCCGTCCTGCACCGTGGCCCAGAGGAATTTCTGGGGCCTTTTCGTTTTCGCGAGCGGTCAGCCCGGCCGGCTCACCGGCGGAGCTCCTCGGGCCAGGCCAGCAGGGCCCGCGCCGCAACCGCCTCCAGCTCCTCCCGGCTCGCCCCGTCGCGCGACTGCTGGGACATCCCCTGAAGCACGGCTCCGGCGTACCGGGCCAGCGCCCGGGCGTCCGTGTCGGCGGGCAGTACCCCGGTCGCCATGTCGGCCCGGATCCGGCTCTCGAACAGCTCCAGATTCGCGTTGCGCCGCTCGCGCAGGGCCCCGGCCACCTCGTCCGAGGTCGTGTTGGCAGCCGCGCTGATCACCAGGCAGCCGCGCGGATGGGCCGGGTCGGTGTAGACCTCGGCGGCCTCGCGCAGGATGCGGCCGACCGCCGCCCGCGCGGTGGGCTCCTCGGCCAGCGCCACGTTCGCGAAGTCCCCGTAGCGGCCCCCGTACACCACGACGACCTCGTCGAAGAGCTTGCGCTTGTCCCCGAAGGCCGCGTAGAGGCTGGGCGCGCCGATCCCGAGCGAGGCGGTCAGGTCGGCGATGGAGGTCGCCTCGTAGCCGCGCTCCCAGAAGGCGAGCATGGCCTTGTCCAGGGCGGCGTCGCGGTCGAAGGAACGGGGTCTGCCGCGCTGTCCGGTCACCATGCCCAGATTCTATAGCGGGCGTTAGGGAATCTGATACGTTCCTTTCTGTAGCGATCACTAGCAAATAATGGAGGGGGGCGCGTCATGGGCGTGCTCAAGGGGAAGACGGCCCTGGTCACGGGCGGCAGCCGGGGCATCGGGCGGGCCGTGGCGGAGCGGCTGGCGCGGGACGGGGCGTTGGTCGCGGTGCACTACGGCCGCAACGAGGCCGCGGCGAAGGAGACCGTGTCCGCCATCGAGGCGGCCGGCGGACTGGCCTTCGCCATAGGGTCCGAACTCGGGGTCCCGGGCGACGCGCAGGCCCTGTGGGCGGCGTACGGGGCACACCCGGCGCACACCGACGGCGTGGACATCCTGGTCAACAACGCGGGGGGCGCGACCTTCGCCGGAATCTCGGACACGGACGAGGAGACGTACGACCGGGTCCACGCGCTCAACGCCAAGGCGCCGTTCTTCGTGATCCAGCACGGGCTGGCCCGGCTGCGGGACGGGGGCCGGATCGTGAACGTGACCGGCACCCCGGACCTCGCCCTGCCGGCCATCCTGGCCACGATCATGGCCAAGGGCGCGGCGAACGCGCTGACCCGGTCGCTGGCCGCCGAGCTGGCCCCGCGCGGGATCACGGTGAACTCGGTGGGCCCCGGCATCATCGAGACCGACCTGAACGCGGGTCTGCTCGCGGACCCCGGCACCCGGGCCCACCTGGCCGCCCGTTCGGTGTTCCACCGGGTCGGCACTGCGCGGGAGGTCGCCGACGTGGTGGCCTTCCTGGCCTCGCCGGACTCCCGCTGGATGACGGGGCAGCACCTGGACGCCACGGGGGGTCTCCAGCTCGCGCTGCTCTAGCCGTTCGGAGCCGTTCGGAGCCGTTCGGCGGGGCGGCGGGCGGCGGGGCGGCGGGGCGGCGGGGCGGCGGGGCGGCGGGGCGGCGGGGCGGCGGGGCGGCGGTGGGAGGGTCGACGCCCCCCGGGGCCCTGGCGTCCGAGAGGCCGGGCGCAGGGATCCGGATCACCATGGATAACGGCGGAACCCCCGCCACGGGCGGCCACCTCTGCTAGATTGGTCTATACCACATCACCCACTCCAGATCGGCAGGCCCCGCGTGGAAGTTGTCATCGTCCCGGACGCCAAGGCAGGCGGCGAGCTCATCGCGGAGGCCATGGCCGCCTTGGTCCGCCGCAAGCCCGACGCCCTGCTCGGGGTGGCGACCGGCTCCACCCCGCTGCCCATCTACGAGGCCCTCGCCGCCAAGGTGAAGGCGGGGCAGGTCGACGCCTCCAAGGCGCGGATCTGCCAGCTCGACGAGTATGTGGGCCTGCCTGCCGGGCACCCGGAGTCCTACCGGGCCGTCGTACTGCGCGAGGTCGTCGAGCCGCTCGGCCTGTCCGAGGCCTCGTTCATGGGCCCCGACGGCTCGGCGGCGGACATCGTCGCCGCCTGCGCGGCCTACGACCAGGCCCTGGCCGCGGCCGGTGGCGTCGACCTCCAGCTGCTGGGCATCGGCACGGACGGCCACATCGGCTTCAACGAGCCCTGCTCCTCGCTGGCCTCCCGCACCCGGATCAAGACGCTGACGAAGCAGACCCGCGTGGACAACGCGCGGTTCTTCGACAACGACATGGACCAGGTGCCGCACCACGTCATCACCCAGGGCATCGGCACCATCCTCGACGCCCGCCACCTGGTCCTGCTGGCCACGGGCGAGGGCAAGGCCGAGGCCGTCGCGCAGACGGTCGAGGGACCGCTGTCGGCGCTGGTGCCGGCCTCTGCGCTGCAGCTGCATCCGCATGCGACCGTCGTCGTCGACGAGGCCGCCGCGTCGAAGCTGAAGCTGGCCGAGTACTTCCGTCACACCTACGCCAACAAGCCCGTCTGGCAGGGCCTGTAGCCGCACCCCCACCGCCGAAGGGCCGGGCTCCCCCTCGCGGGGACCCCGGCCCTTCGCGCTGCCGCCCGAGCCGCTCGAAGCCCCGGACTCCGGGCCCGGACCCCGCGCCTCAATCGCCGGCGGGGCTGAAGATGGGGCTCCGGCCGGGTACGCCCTCAATCGCCGGGCGGCCTCGAAGGTACGGCTCCGCCCCGGACTCCGCGCCTCCGGCCCGGGCACGCCCTCAAACGCCGGGCGGGCTCGAAGGTACGGCTCCGCCCCGGACTCCGCGCCTCCGGCCCGGGCACGCCCTCAAACGCCGGGCGGGCTGGAATTGCCCTCCGGGCAACCCAGCCCCGGCGTTGAGGCGTGGGTGCCCAGGGGCGAAGCCCCCACCTCCAGCTCCGCCGGCTTGAGACGCGGGGACCCGGGGGCGGAGCCACCCTCTTCAGCCCCGCCCGCTTGAGGCGCAGGGACCCGGGGCGGAGCCACCCTCTTCAGCCCCGCCCGCTTGAGGCGCAGGGACCCGGGGGCCGGCCCCCGGCAGCGGCGCCGCGCCGTGCAGTCCCGCCTGGGGGCGTCTCCCAGCGGTAGCTGGGCGCACCGACACAGCCCCGCCGGCGCTCGAGGCGCGGGCGGGGCCGGGGGCTAGCGGCCCGCCAGGAGTTCGGCGGCGGCCCGGCCGCAGACCGGGGAGGCGCCGTGCGTCGCGATGTGCAGCGCACCGCGCGGCGCCGCCTGCGGGAGGCCCATCTCGACCACGACCGTGTCCGGCCGCGCAGCGACCAGCGCGTCCAGGGCCGCCGTCATCCACGGATGCCGGTGCGCGTCGCGCACCACCGCGACCACCGTTCGCCGGTCCCCCGCCGCCGTCAGGATGTCCGCGGCCGAGGCGCCCTCCAGGTACACGCCCGCCTCCGTGCCCGGCAGCAGCGAGGCCAGTGCCCCGGCCACGCCCCACGGGGTCTCCTCGCCCACCGCGATGTTCGCGACGGGCGCGAGCGTGGCCACGTACGGCGCGGACAGCGGGGTGATCGAGCCGGTGATCACCAGCGCCCGGCGGGCAGCCGTCAAGCCGATGCCGGACGCGCGGCTCCCCTCCGGCCGCGCGTCCGGCCGGGCCCGGCGGGTCCACGCGGCCAGCGCGCGGACGCGGGCAGCGGCTTCGGCGAGCCGCTCCTCCGGGAGCGAGCCCTCGTGTACGGCCGCGACGAGCGCGTCGCGCAGCCGCAGCACGGTCGCCTCGTCGGCGAGGCCCCCGCCGACGCAGATCGCGTCGGCGCCGGCCGCGATGGCCAGGACCGAGCCGCGCTCGATCCCGTACGTCCCGGCGATGGCGTTCATCTCCATGCCGTCGGTGACGATCAGCCCCTCGTAGCCGAGTTCCTTGCGCAGCAGACCGGTCAGGATCTGCGGGCTGAGGGTGGCCGGGCGGGTCGGGTCGAGGGCGGGCACCAGGATGTGCGCGCTCATCACGGCCTTCGTACCAGCCTCGATGGCCGCCCTGAAGGGGACGAGTTCGCGGGCCTGGAGGGTGTCCAGGTCCACGTCGATGCGCGGCAGCGCGTGGTGCGAGTCGACGTTGGTGTCGCCGTGGCCGGGGAAGTGCTTGGTGCACGCGGCGACGCCGGCGGCCTGGAGGCCTTCCACGTACGCGGCGGTGTGCCGGGCCGTCAGGTCGGTGTCGGCGCCGAAGGACCGTACGCCGATCACCGGGTTGTCCGGGTTGGAGTTCACGTCCGCGGACGGGGCCCAGTTGAGATTGACCCCGCACTCGGCGAGGCGCCGGCCCAGTTCGCGCGCGACGTCCCGGGTCAGGGCGGTGTCGTCGACGGTGCCGAGGGCCAGGTTGCCGGGGAAGGACGAGCCGCCCCGGACCTCCAGGCGGGTGACGTCGCCGCCCTCCTCGTCGATGGCGACCAGGACGTCGTCGCGCTCGGTACGCAGCTGCGCGGTCAGCGCGGCGAGCTGCTCGGGCGAGGCGATGTTGCGGCCGAAGAGGCCGACGGCGGTGAGGCCTTCGCCGACCTGGCGCAGCAGCCACGAGGGGGCGGTGGTGCCTTCGAAGCCGGGCTGGAGGACCGCGAGGGCGTCCCTCGTCACGGCGTCGTTCGCATCGGACGCAGTGGAGCGGTGCGCAAGGACAGTCATGGGGCCGTTATCCCTTCACGGCCCCGGCGGTCATGCCGCCGACGGCCTTGCGCTGGAGGAAGACGAAGATCAGCAGGACCGGGACCGCGAACAGCGAGGACGCGGCCATGGTGGCGCCCCAGTCGTTGCCGAAGGCGCTCTGGAACTCGGTCAGCCAGAGCGGCAGGGTCTGCGCGGTCTTGTCCTTGTTCAGGATCAGGACCATCGCGAACTCGTTCCATGCGGTGATGAAGCCGAAGAGCGAGGTGGACATCAGACCGGGGGCCAGCAGCGGGAAGATCACCTTGCGGAAGGCCTGGCCGCGGGTGCAGCCGTCGATCTGGGCGGCCTCCTCCAGGGTCACCGGGACGGCGGCTATGAAGCCGCGAAGGGTCCAGATGGTGAAGGGGAGGACCATCACGAAGTAGATCGCGGTGAGCAGCGGGAGGCTGTTCAGGACCTCGGCGTCGCGGGCGATCATGTACATCGCGATGACCATGACCTCCCAGGGGGCCATCTGGGCCATCATCACGGCGAGGACGAGGCCCTTGCGGCCCTTGAACTTCATACGGGCGATGGCGAAGCTCGCGGCGAGGGCGACGAGAAGGGCCAGCAGGACGGCGCCGACGGTGACCAGGACGCTGTTGGTGACGTAGGTCCAGAAGTTGGCGACCCCGGTGGCCTTGGTGAAGTTGTCCAGCGTCGGGGTGAAGACGAAGACCGGGTCCTTGGTGAGGATCTCGCTGGACGGCTTGAGCGCCGAGGAGAACATCCAGTACACGGGGAAGACGAAGACGAGGGCCAGCAGGAGCGCGCCGAGGTTCTTGGCGACGGCTCCGGGGCGGACCGGCCGGCGCGTGCGGAGCTTCTGGCCGGGCTGCTGCCCGCGCGTCGGGGCGGCGGCCTTCGGGGCGGTGGTCGTGCTCACTGCTCCTCCTCCTGCTTCAGGATCAGGCGGAAGTAGAAGGACATGACGATCACGAGGATCAGGATCGTCAGGACGGAGATCGCGGCGGCGAGGCCGTAGTGGGCCTGGCTCTGGCCCTCGACGTAGGCGAAGACCGGCAGGATCTCGGAGGCGCGGTCGGGGCCGCCCTTGTTCATCGCGTAGACCTGGGTGAAGGCCTTGAAGACCCAGATCACCTCGAGGAACGTGGTGATGAGGAAGAAGGGCTTGAGGTTCGGGAAGACGATCTTCCAGAAGGTCTGCCAGCCGTTGGCCCCGTCCATCCGGGCGGCTTCGTACAGCTCGGCGCTGACCGTGGTGAGGCCGGCGTACATGTTGAGGGCCACGAAGGGGATGGAGCCCCAGACCACCAGGATCGTGACGATCACGAGGGTGGAGAGGCCGGTCTCCATCCAGTTGTGCTGGTCGTAGCCGGCGAAGCCGGCGGTGCGCATGACCCAGTTCATGACGCCGAACTGCTCGTCGAACAGCCACTTGAAGACCTGCACGGAGGCGACGATCGGCATGGCCCAGGCCATCACCAGCGCCATCGACAGGACCAGGCGCATCTTCTTGCCGAGCCTGTTCAGCAGGATGCCGATGAGGCTGCCGAGCGTCATGATCAGCGCCACGTTGGCCAGGGTGAAGGCGAAGCTCCGTACGACGACGGTCCAGAAGTTCGCGTCACCGAGCAGCTCGGTGTAGTTGTCGAGCCCCGTGAACGGGTACTTCCGCTGGATGAACTCGATCTTGTTGATGTCCTGGAAGGACAGGATCACGTTCTTGACCAGCGGGTACAGCAGGAGCGTCGCGAGGGCGAGCACGGCCGGCCCGACCAGCAGATAGGGCAGCCACCCCGAGGGGAGCGGCTTTCTGCCCCCGCGAGGAGGCGTATGACGGGGGCCGGTTGCGGTGGTGGGCCGCTCGGGCCGCCCGGCGGACTTCAGTGGTGCGTCCTCTGGAGCGCTGGTCATCGCTCCCTGGGAATGCACGGTCATGTCTGGCTTCCTCGCGGTTGACTGTGGAGTCAAATGCGCGACCGGGGGCACGGCAGGCGGCTGGGCGCCTGCCGCACCCCCCGGTGCGTTCACACTGCTGGGTAGTGCGGGTACTGCGGGGTGGGACTACTTGTTGATGCGGCTCGCGATTTCCTTGTCCGCGTCCGCGCCCGCCTTGGCGGCGTCCTCACCCTTGAGGACCTTGGTCATGAACTCCTTGACGGGGTTCGGCTCGGTCTCGACGTTCGCCCAGCCCGGGGTGACCGGGGTGATCTTGCCGTTGACGCCGGCCTTGCCCATGGCCTCGGCGAAGGAGCCCGCGTCGGGGGTGAAGTTCGCGCCGGCCTGGTTCGGGAGCAGCGCGCCCTTGGTCTCGGCGGCGTACTTGGTCATCTGGTCCTTGCCGGCGGCGAGGGCCAGCCACTCCTTGGCGAGCTCCTTGTTCTTGGAGCGCTCGGCGACCGCGAGGTTCGAGCCGCCGAGGAAGACGGTGCTGGTCTTGTCGGCGGTCTTGCCCGGGATCGGGAAGTAGCCGAAGTCGGCTTCCTTGCCCGCCTCCTTCAGGGCCTTCTCAGCGCCGCCGGCCTCCCAGCCGAGGCCGATCC
This sequence comes from Streptomyces sp. NPDC048269, assembly GCF_040652395.1. Lineage (NCBI taxonomy): Bacteria > Bacillati > Actinomycetota > Actinomycetes > Kitasatosporales > Streptomycetaceae > Streptomyces > Streptomyces sp. NPDC048269. Next base: position 165,422 of record NZ_JBEZLW010000006.1, on the reverse strand, counting down.
AGGACGAGACGCCGCCCTTGGGCACGATGTCGGTGGACTGCTGCGGGTTGGCCTCGTCCTTGTCCTTGGGGGCGGTGGAGAAGGACTGGAGCTTCTTGTAGAACTCCATCGCGGAGGCGGCCTGCGGAGTGCCGAGCCCGCCCTTCCACTTGCCGCCGTCCTTGACGGCCAGGTCGCCGCCCTCGTCCCAGATGAGGCCCGCGAGGACGTACCAGCTCTGGCCGGGCAGGTAGATCGGCTGCGAGGCCGGGTCGGCCGCCTTCAGCTTCTCCAGACCGGCGATCCACTCGTCGCGGGTCTTCGGCGGGGTGACGCCGGCCTTCTCGAAGGCCTTCTTGTCGTAGATGACGACGCGGTTGGCGGCGTACCACGGGGCGGAGTAGAGCTTGCCGTCGACCTCGGCCGAGGCGAGCATGCTCTTCTGCCAGGCGTCGGCGCCGAGCTTGGCCTTGTCCTTCGTCAGGTCGGCGAGGCCGCCGGTGACCGCGTAGCCGGCGGTCTGGGTGTTGCCGAGCTCAAGCACGTCCGGAGGGGTGTTCTCGGAGAGGGCGGTGGTGACCTTCTCCTGAATGCCGGTCCACTTCTGCTCCTCGACCTTGACCGTGACACCGGGGTGCTTGGCCGAGAACTCCTTGTTGACCTCGTCGATCCAGGCCTTCGGCGCGGAGCCGTCCATCACCCAGACGGTGATCTCCTTGGCGCCACCCGCGTCGGTCTTGCCCTTGTCGTCGCCGCCGTTGCCGCACGCCGCGACTCCGGCCATCATGCCCGCGACACTGACCGCCGCGATGAGCTTGCGCTTCACGCCACCCTCCTCAGGGATGCTGCCTGCAACTTCCCTCGCCCGCCGCGGTGACGTACGTACCAAGTACTGCCCGTGGGGCCGGGATCTGATCCATTATTGGTTTAGACCAGTAGCTGGAGCTTGGCCTAGACCTTTAGGGGTGTCAAGGGTCTAATGAGCGGGTGCTCGGTCCGTTATCGGACCGACACCTGGGGAGAGAGAAGGCCTGTCCCCCCTTACGTGTCACGATGTGACCGCACATATCGGAGGAGCCGGTGACGGCAGCGAAACTGGAGTCGGGAAGGCGGGCGGCGATGGCCACCGAAGGGGCGATCACGGAGCCGGAAGGCGGGGCGGCCACCCGCACGGCGCGCGTACCCAAGTACTACCGACTCAAGCGGCACTTGCTCGACATGACCGAAACGCTGCCCCCCGGCACGCCCGTGCCGCCGGAACGCACGCTCGCGGCCGAGTTCGACACCTCGCGGACCACCGTCCGCCAGGCCCTCCAGGAACTCGTCGTCGAGGGACGACTGGAACGCATCCAGGGCAAGGGGACCTTCGTCGCCAAGCCCAAGGTCTCCCAGGCGCTCCAACTCACCTCGTACACCGAGGACATGCGCGCCCAGGGACTGGAACCGACCTCCCAGCTCCTCGACATCGGCTACGTGACCGCCGACGACACCCTCGCCGGACTGCTCAAGATCAACACCGGCGGACGGGTCCTGCGCATCGAGCGCCTGCGGCTGGCCAGCGGCGAGCCGATGGCCATCGAGACCACCCACCTCTCGGCCAAGCGTTTCCCCGCCCTGCGCCGTTCACTCGTGAAGTACACCTCCCTCTACACCGCACTCGCCGAGGTGTACGACGTCCATCTCGCCGAGGCCGAGGAGACCATCGAGACCTCGCTGGCCACGCCGCGCGAGGCCGGCCTGCTCGGCACCGACGTCGGGCTGCCGATGCTGATGCTCTCCCGGCACTCCCTGGACGCGGACGGCGAGCCGGTGGAATGGGTGCGGTCGGTGTACCGCGGCGACCGGTACAAGTTCGTGGCCAGGCTCAAGCGACCTGCGGTCTAGCACCCGTTCCCCTATACCGGAATACGGACGGGGTCTTACGTTCACCGGGCATTCCCCCGTAGATTCCCTGCGCTCACGCAGTGATCGACGAGGGGACGAGAGCCATGCCGGAACCGCAAGCTACTGGTACAGAACGGGACGTGGCGAGTCCGGGCGGCACTCCGGGCTCGCCTTCGCCGAGGTCCATCGCCGTGTGGGTGCTCGTCGGTCTCGTCGGCGCCCTCGGCTGGGCCGTGCTCGCCCTCTCGCGCGGCGAGGAAATCTCGGCCGCCTGGCTGCTCGCGGCCGCGCTGGGCTCGTACGCGATCGGCTACCGGTTCTACTCCCGGTTCATCGCGCACCGCGTGCTGAAGGTGGACAAGACGCGGGCCACCCCCGCCGAACGCCTCGACAACGGTGTCGACTTCCACCCCACCGACCGGCGGGTCCTCTTCGGCCACCACTTCGCGGCCGTCGCCGGCGCCGGACCGCTCGTCGGACCCGTGCTCGCCGCCCAGATGGGCTATCTGCCGGGCACCATCTGGATCGTCGCGGGCGTCATCTTCGCGGGCGCCGTCCAGGACATGGTCACGCTGTTCTTCTCCACCCGCCGCGACGGCCGCTCGCTCGGCCAGATGGCCCGGGACGAGATCGGCCCCGTGGGCGGTGCCGCCGCCCTGGTCGCCGTGTTCGCGATCATGATCATCCTGCTGGCCGTGCTCGCACTCGTCATCGTGAACGCGCTGGCGCACTCCCCGTGGGGCGTCTTCTCCATCGGCATGACCCTCCCGATCGCCCTCTTCATGGGCTTCTACCTGCGCGTGCTGCGGCCGGGCCGGGTCACCGAGGTCTCCGCCATAGGCGTCGCGCTGCTGCTGCTCGCCATCGTGGCGGGCGGCTGGGTCGCCGAGTCCTCCTTCGCCTCCACCTTCACGCTGGAGAAGGAGACGCTGGTCGTCTGGATGGTCGTGTACGGCTTCGTCGCCTCGGTGCTGCCGGTGTGGATGCTGCTCGCGCCCCGCGACTACCTCTCCACCTTCATGAAGGTCGGCACCATCGCGCTGCTCGCCCTCGGCGTGGTCATCGCGATGCCGACCCTGAAGATGCCCGCGGTCACCGACTTCGCGACCCGCGGCGACGGCCCGGTCTTCGCCGGCTCGATGTTCCCGTTCGTCTTCATCACCATCGCCTGCGGGGCCCTGTCCGGCTTCCACTCGCTGGTCTCCTCGGGCACCACCCCGAAGATGATCCAGAAGGAGACCCAGGTCCGGGTCATCGGCTACGGCGCGATGCTGACCGAGTCCTTCGTCGCCGTCATGGCGATGATCGCCGCCTCGATCATCGATCCCGGTCTGTTCTTCGCCGTGAACTCCCCCGGCGGAGTCATCGGCACCACGGTCGAGACCGCCTCGGCGGCGGTGACCAACTTCGGCTTCGCCATCTCCCCGGACGCCCTCGCGCAGGCCGCGAAGGACGTCGAGGAGACCAGCCTGCTGTCCCGCACGGGCGGCGCGCCGACATTCGCACTCGGAATGTCGGAGATCTTCTCGGCCGTCATCGGCGGCGCCGGGATGAAGGCCTTCTGGTACCACTTCGCCATCATGTTCGAGGCGTTGTTCATCCTGACGACGGTAGACGCGGGCACCCGCGTCGGCCGGTTCATGCTCCAGGACACCCTCGGCAACGTGCACAAGTCCTTCCGGAACGTGAGCTGGAAGCCGGGCGTCTGGCTGGCGAGCGCGATCGTCGTCGGCGGCTGGGGCTACTTCCTGTGGGTCGGCGTCAAGGACCCGCTGGGCGGCATCAACCAGCTCTTCCCGTTGTTCGGCATCGCGAACCAGCTGCTCGCGGCGGTCGCCCTGGCCGTCTGCACCACGCTGCTGGTCAAGTCCGGCCGGCTGAAGTGGGCCTGGGTCACCGGTGTTCCGCTGGCGTGGGACGTGGCCGTCACGCTCACCGCGAGCTACCAGAAGATCTTCTCGGACGACGTGAAGATCGGGTTCTTCGCGCAGCGCGACAAGTACCAGACCGGCATCGACGCGGGCAAGGTCCTGCCTCCCGCCAAGAACATGGGCGACATGCACACCGTCGTCACCAACGCCACGGTGGACGGTGCGCTGTCGGCGCTGTTCGCGATCCTGATCGTCATCGTGCTGGCGGACGCGGCCCGGACCTGCTTCAAGGCCATCAGCAGCCCGGAGTCCGTGAAGCTCTCCGAGGTCCCGTGGACCGAGTCGAAGATCATCGCCCCGGCGGGGCTGATCCCGACCGCCGAGGAGAGGGCGGAGCTCGCCGCTTCCGGCCTCGACTCGGGCGGCGGCCGGGTCAAGGAGCCGCTGTCCTCATGAGCGGCGTCATGAGCGGCCTCGTGAGCAGCGTCATGAGCGGCCGTGCGGGCCTGCGCGGCGCGCTGGCGCGGGTCCGGTTCTACGTACGGGAGTTCTCGGGCGAAGCGGCGTACGACCGGTACGTGGCCCACGCCCGCTCCCACGACCCGGACGCGCCGGTCCCGACGCGCCGGGAGTTCGAGCGGGCCCGTACGGACGCGCGCGAGGCGGACCCCCGCGAGGGCTTCCGCTGCTGCTGAGGGCAGCCGAGGGGCCCCGCCCGAAACGGGTGGGGCCCTTCGGCACGCCTGCGGCACACTCGACGGCATGGACATCACGATCAGGCCGGTGCGGCCCGCCGACTACGCGGACCTGGGCGAGATCACCGCCCGGGCCTACCTCGCCGACGGGCACCTGGACTTCAACGAGGACGACGAGTACCTGCACGTGCTGCGCGACGTGGCCGGCCGCGCCGCCCAGGCCGAAGTGCTGGTCGCCGAACAGGACGGCCGGGTCCTGGGCGGAGTGACCTTCGCCGCGCCCGGCAGCCCGCTGGCCGACATCGCCGGCCCGGACGAGGCCGAGTTCCGGATGCTCGCCGTGGCCCACGAGGCGCGCGGGCAGGGCGCCGGCGAGGCGCTGGTGCGGGCGTGTGTCGAGCGGGCCCGGGCCATCGAGGGCGTGACGGGACTGGTGCTCTCCACCCAGCACAGCATGGCCGGCGCCCACCGGATCTACGCGCGGCTGGGTTTCGTACGCACGCCCGAGCGGGACTGGGCGCCGATCGAGGGCTTGAGGCTGCTCACTTACGAGTTGAAGCTGTAGCCGCGTGGACACAACATGTGGGGGCTGCCGCATCCGACCGCCCCCACATGTATGCTCATGCCTGCTGTCGCCGCAGGGGAATCCGGTGCGAATCCGGAACTGTCCCGCAACGGTATGAAGTGCACCGATCGGTGCATCCGCGAGTCCGAGGACCTGCCGACAGCGCGCCCGGCTCGACCGAACCGGGTGCCGATACGTCCGGGCCTCGCGGTTGGGCCGGTGGACGCCATGCGGTGTACGCGTTACTGCCACGCCCGCATGCGCCCGCCCGCGCCCCGCCCCGCCGATGACCGGGCCGAGCGAGGGAGAGCTCCCGCCGTGACCATCGCGCCTTCCGCACCGCGCGCCGAGTCCATTTCTGGCGACAACACCGAGGGCCCGGGGGCCACGCTGCTGCGTACCCTCACCGAGCTGACGGCCGACCTCCCCGACACCGACCCCGGACGGGTGGCCGCCGCCGCGCTGCGCGGCCGCAGCTTGGCCGCCGACGAGGCCGAACTGCGCGGGCTGGCCACCGAGGCCGCCGCGGGGCTCATCTCCGAGGACCCGGCGTACTCCCGCCTCGCCGCACGGCTGCTGACCCTCGCCGTCCGTGACGAGGCCGCGGGCCAGGGCGCGACCTCCTTCTCCGAGTCCGTCGCGGTCGGGCACCGCGAGGGGCTCATCGCCGACCGCACCGCCGAGTTCGTGCGCATCCACGCGAGCCGCCTGGACGCCCTCGTGGAGCACGCCCTCGCCGAGGGCGCCGACGACCGCTTCGGCTTCTTCGGCCTGCGCACCCTGCACAGCCGCTACCTGCTGCGCCACCCGATCACCCGTCAGGTCGTGGAGACCCCGCAGTTCTTCATGCTGCGCGTGGCCTGCGGCCTCGCGGAGGACGAGAGCATGCGCGCGGTCGAGGAAGTGGCCTCGCTGTACCGGCTGATGAGCCGCCTCGACTACCTGCCGTCCTCCCCCACGCTCTTCAACTCCGGAACCCGGCACCCGCAGATGTCCTCCTGCTACCTGCTGGACTCCCCGCTGGACGAGCTCGACTCGATCTACGACCGCTACCACCAGGTCGCCCGCCTCTCCAAGCACGCCGGCGGCATCGGTCTGTCGTACTCCCGCATCCGCGCCCGCGGTTCGCTGATCCGCGGCACCAACGGCCACTCCAACGGCATCGTGCCGTTCCTGAAGACCCTCGACGCGTCCGTCGCCGCCGTGAACCAGGGCGGCCGCCGCAAGGGCGCCGCCGCCGTCTACCTGGAGACCTGGCACGCGGACATCGAGGAGTTCCTGGAGCTCCGCGACAACACCGGTGAGGACCAGCGCCGTACGCACAACCTGAACCTCGCCCACTGGGTCCCGGACGAGTTCATGCGCCGCGTGAACGCCGACGCCGACTGGTCGCTGTTCTCCCCGGCCGACGTGCCCGAGCTGGTCGACCTGTGGGGCGACGAGTTCGACGCCGCCTACCGCAAGGCCGAGGAGTCGGGCCTGGCCCGCAAGACCATGCCCGCCCGCGACCTGTACGGCCGGATGATGCGCACCCTCGCGCAGACCGGCCAGGGCTGGATGACCTTCAAGGACGCCTCCAACCGCACGGCGAACCAGACCGCCGAGCCGGGCTCGGTCGTCCACTCCTCGAACCTGTGCACCGAGATCATCGAGGTCACCAACGACGGCGAGACGGCCGTCTGCAACCTCGGCTCGGTCAACATGGGCGCCTTCGTCATCGACACGGCCGACGGTCGCGGGATCGACTGGGAGCGGCTGGACGAGACCGTCCGCACCGCCGTGACCTTCCTCGACCGCGTGGTGGACATCAACTTCTACCCGACCGAGCAGGCCGGCCGCTCCAACGCCCGCTGGCGCCCGGTGGGTCTGGGCGCCATGGGCCTCCAGGACGTGTTCTTCAAGCTGCGGATGCCCTTCGACTCCCCCGAGGCGAAGGCCCTGTCCACCAAGCTCTCCGAGCGGATCATGCTGGCCGCGTACGAGGCCTCCTGCGACCTCGCCGAGCGCAGCGGCCCGCTGCCCGCGTGGGAGCAGACCCGCACCGCCCGCGGCGTCCTGCATCCCGATCACTACGACGTCGAGCTGAACTGGCCGGAGCGCTGGGACGCGCTGCGCGCCCGGGTCGCCAAGACCGGCATGCGCAACTCGCTGCTCCTCGCCATCGCCCCGACGGCGACGATCGCCTCGATCGCGGGCGTGTACGAGTGCATCGAGCCCCAGGTCTCCAACCTGTTCAAGCGCGAGACCCTCAGCGGTGAGTTCCTCCAGGTCAACGGCTACCTGGTGGAGGAGCTCAAGCAGCTCGGCGTGTGGGACGCGCAGACCCGCGAGGCGCTGCGCGAGTCGAGCGGCTCGGTGCAGGGCTTCGGCTGGATCCCGGCCGAGGTGCGCGAGCTGTACCGCACGGCGTGGGAGATCCCGCAGCGCGGCCTGATCGACATGGCGGCGGCCCGTACGCCGTTCCTCGACCAGTCGCAGTCGCTGAACCTGTTCCTGGAGACGCCCACCATCGGCAAGCTCAGCTCGATGTACGCGTACGCCTGGAAGCAGGGCCTGAAGACCACGTACTACCTGCGCTCGCGCCCGGCGACGAAGATCGCCCGCGCCGCGCAGGCCGCCACCCCCGCAGCGCTCCCCCAGGCCGTCGCCGACGCGGAAGCGCTCGCCTGCTCCCTTGAGAACCCCGAGTCCTGCGAGGCCTGCCAGTAATGAGTTCCCACGACAACAAGAACCTCCTGGACCCGGGCTTCGAGCTCACGCTCCGCCCCATGCGCTACCCGGACTTCTACGAGCGCTACCGGGACGCGATCAAGAACACCTGGACCGTCGAGGAGGTCGACCTCCACTCGGACGTCGCCGACCTCGCGAAGCTGACGCCCGCCGAGCAGCACATGATCGGCCGGCTCGTCGCGTTCTTCGCGACGGGCGACTCGATCGTCTCGAACAACCTGGTGCTGACGCTGTACAAGCACATCAACTCCCCGGAGGCGCGCCTGTACCTGTCGCGCCAGCTGTTCGAGGAGGCCGTGCACGTCCAGTTCTACCTGACGCTGCTCGACACCTACCTGCCCGACCCGGACGACCGCGCGGCCGCCTTCGACGCGGTCGAGGAGATCCCGTCGATCCGCGAGAAGGCGCAGTTCTGCTTCAAGTGGATGGACTCGGTCGAGAAGATCGACCGGCTGGAGACGCAGGCCGACCGCCGGCGCTTCCTGCTGAACCTGATCTGCTTCGCGGCGTGCATCGAGGGCCTGTTCTTCTACGGCGCCTTCGCGTACGTGTACTGGTTCCGCAGCCGCGGCCTGCTGCACGGCCTGGCCACCGGCACCAACTGGGTGTTCCGCGACGAGACCATGCACATGAACTTCGCCTTCGAGGTCGTGGACACGGTCCGCAAGGAGGAGCCGGAGCTCTTCGACGACGCGCTCCAGCAGCAGGTCACCGACATGCTGAAGGAGGCCGTGGAGGCGGAGCTGCAGTTCGGCCGCGACCTGTGCGGCGACGGTCTGCCGGGCATGAACACCGAGTCGATGCGCGAGTACCTGGAGTGCGTCGCGGACCAGCGCCTGGTCCGCCTCGGCTTCCCGCCGGTGTACGGCTCGCAGAACCCGTTCTCCTTCATGGAGCTGCAGGGCGTCCAGGAGCTGACGAACTTCTTCGAGCGCCGTCCGTCGGCCTACCAGGTCGCGGTCGAGGGCACGGTCGACCTGGACGAGGACTTCTGAGTCCGTCGCCGAACCACTGATCGGCCGGTGGCTGCCTCGCGCAGCTGCCGGCCGATCCTGCGTTCCCGGACGATTCCGTGGAGGGCCGGGGCGAGCAGGAGGGCGGCGACGGCGAGGACGACGGTGTAGTCGAGGAAAACGTTCATGCGTCCAATGTCGCGGGACCGGCGAAACCCGGACAGTGGCAGGACTGTCATGAAAGTGCGAATTACTGCCACACTGGAGTCATGCTGAAGAACGTGGCCGTGGCCGTGGTGAACGGGGTCGCCCCCTTCGAGCTCGCCATCTTCTGCGAGGTCTTCGGGATCGACCGCAGCGAGATCGGCCTGCCCGCCTACGACTTCGCCGTCTGCGCGGTCGAGGACAATCCGCTGTCCGTCGGCGACGGCCACTTCGGCCTCACCCTCCCGTACGGGATCGAGCGGCTGGACGAGGCCGACCTGATCTGCCTGCCGGCCGACCGCGAGGCGCCCTCGCGCGCGTATCCGCAGCCGCTGCTGGACGCGCTGAACCGGGCCGTGGACCGCGGCGCGCGCGTGCTGAGCGTGTGCAGCGGAGCCTTCACGCTGGGCGCGGCCGGCCTGCTCGACGGCCGCCGCTGCACCACCCACTGGATGCACGCCCCGACGCTGACGCGCCGCTACCCGCGCGCCCTGGTCGACCCCGACGTGCTGTACGTGGACGAGGGTCAGGTGATCACCTCGGCGGGCACCGCCTCCGGGATCGACGCCTGCCTGCACGTGGTCCGGCAGGAGCAGGGCGCGGAGGTGGCCAACACCATCGCGAGGCGGATGGTCGTGCCGCCGCACCGGGACGGCGGGCAGGCGCAGTTCATCCAGCGGCCGCTCACCCGCACGTCCTGTGACACGGTCGGCGAGGTCATCGGATGGATGGCCCGGCACCTGGACGACGAGATCACCGTCGAGCAGCTCGCGGAGCGCGCGCACATGTCGCCGCGCACCTTCGCCCGCCGCTTCCTCCAGGAGACCGGCACCACGCCGTACCAGTGGGTCCTGCGCCAGCGGGTCCTGCTGGCCCAGGAGTTGCTGGAGTCCACCGACGAGACCGTCGACGCCGTCGCGGGGCGCTGCGGCTTCGGCAACGCGGCCGCTCTGCGGCACCACTTCCTGCGGACGCTCGGCACCACACCGAACGCGTTCAGGCGTACCTTCCGGGGTCCGCAGGCCGCGGCCTGAGCCGAGCGCCGGGCAGGCACTCCCGGCACACCGGGCGGGTGCTCCTGGCCGAGAACCAGAGAACCTTTGGCCCGAACCAGCTCGGTACGTAGTCGGCCAGTGGCGTACGGTGAGGACGCCCGGCCTGGCCGCGCCGCACAGCGCCCGGCCGCGCGCCGCTCACCACAGCCCAGGGGGGCCACCAATGTCCCGTACCGCCCGCATCCTCACCGCCGCCGTGTTCGCCGTCCTGCTCGCCGGCGGCGCGACCGCGACCGCCTCCGCGGACAGCGGCTGGGGCGCCGCACCGGCCGACAGCGGCTGGGGCGCCGTGCCCGCCGAGACCGCGAAGCACGCCGCTCCCGCCGACAGCGGCTGGGGTTTCGCCCAGAGCTAGGCCGTCGCACCACGCGCACCTACGGCAGGCCCCCGCTCCGGTTTGGGAGCGGGGGCCTGCCGTAGGTGTGCGTACGCGCCGCGGGAAATCAGTCGTTCGGGACGGTCTCGTAGCGCGGGGTGCCCTCTTCCATCTGCCGCAGGGCGTCCTTGCGGTCCCGCTTCGAGAGCCGGTCGATGTACAGGTACCCGTACAGGTGGTCGGTCTCGTGCTGGAGGCAGCGCGCGAAGTAGCCGGTACCGCGCACCTTGATCGGGTTGCCCTGCGCGTCCTGGCCCTCGACCTCGGCGTAGTCCGGGCGGGCAAGCGAGGCGTACGCCGTCGGGACCGAGAGGCACCCCTCGTTGGAGTCGTCCAGCACCCGCGCGCCGGCCGGCAGCTCGACCAGCTTCGGGTTGACCACGACTCCGGTGTGCCGCAGGCCGTCGTCGTCCGGGCAGTCGTAGACGAAGACCTTGGCGTCCACACCGATCTGGTTCGCGGCCAGGCCCACGCCCTCCGCGGCCTTCTGGCTGGCGAACATGTCATCGATCAGCTGCGCCAGCTCGTCGCCGAACTCGGTGACGTCCTTGCACTCCCGGTGCAGGACCGGGTTGCCGACCACCGTGATCGGGCGGGCGGTGCCCCGCTCGCGGTGGGCCAGCTCGCGCTCCGCACAGTCCTCGGTGTCCACGACGTACCCGTCGTTCACCTCGGTGCCGACCGCGACCTCGGCCTCGACAACCTCGTTCTCCTGCTGCGCCATATCCGCCGTACGCCTTCCGTAAGTCACCGATGTGCCCGTACAGCCTACGGCCCGGCTCAGCAGACTTCTTCGAGATCCCGCCACTCCCGGCTGTCCGGGCTGTCGGCGACCCATCCGTCGAGCAGTCCGCGCACCAGCCCGGCCGGCGCCGCGATGCCGCACTCCCGCTCCGGCACCCACAGCGAGCCGGAACCGGCCGTGCGGTGACCCAGCGGTCCGGGATGCCCCGGTTCGCTGTGGTCGTGCGGGTCCAGGTGCTCCCCGTCGCCCTCGTCGCTCGGCATTTCGCTCTCCGAGCAGGTCCGGCACAGCAGCCGCACCGACGAGGACCAGTCCTCGGCGGCGAAGCCCGCGTCCGCGGCCAGCTGCTCCAGCGCGTCCCGGTCCGCCTCGCCGGCCGCCTCCAGCAGCACCACCCAGGTCGGCACCGGCGACGGCGCCCACAGCTCGATCTCGTCGAAGACGGGGTACGAGGGTCCGGCCGCGGTGACCCGCTCGCCGTGCGGGACCCCGTCATGGAGCACCACCTCGCCCCAGCGGCGCCCCGAGGACGGCAGCGGGATCGACAGGACCTCGATGCGGGCCGGGTCCAGCCGACGGCCCCAGACCACCTCGGCCTCGCCTTCGGGCGACAGCCGCACGGCGGCGCTGCCGAGCTCCATGCCGACCGGTTCACCGTTGCCTCCGGCGCCGTGCGGGTCGCCGGGCACTTTGAGCCCGTACGCCTGCCAGGCCCGCCGGGCCAGCGGCCAGTCCTGCAGCGCGGTCGCGGCGATCCCCACGTTCCACCAGTCCGGGGCGCCGGTCTCGCGGTCCAGCAGGGCCACGGCGCGCAGGCCGGCGGCCCGCGCCTGCTCCCAGTCGTGCCGGAACTTGTGCAGCAGAGCCAGGTTGAACCAGGACTCGGACAGCCAGGGCTCCAGGTCCGCGGCTCTCGTCAGCAGCGCCCCCGCGTCCTCGTACCGCCCGTCGCCGATCAGCGTGAACGCGCGGTCGGTGGCCTGCCGCCACGAGGCGGAGGGCCGATGCCGTACCTTCCCGAAGATCCTCACGATTCCCGCCTGCCTGGGGGCACCTCCCAGCGGAAGCTGGGGGACTAGGTGCAGCCTTGCGGACACTCTTACGGTCCCTCTTACTGGCATCCAACCATGCCCACTCGGACGGCCGCTCATTACCCATGGGTTACCCAGGTTGGACAGGAACAACTCTGTCACGTCCGCCCCTGGCCAGAACCCTCGCCAAGCCGTCCACGACCTCCGGCTGGTACGCGTGCCCGGTGCCCAGGCGGAGCTGCTCCAGAGCGGCCAGTGAGCTGCCCGGGTGACGGTTCCCGCCGACCAGGTCGTCGTACGCGTTCACCGCCCGCACGATGCGGGCGGCGACGGGCTGCTCCCGGTACGGATCGGCCTGCCGCTCCACCACCACGGCGACCTCGGCGGGCACCCCGGTCTGGCGGGCCACCTCCCCGCCCAGCTGCGCGATCCGGCGGGCTTCGGCGGCGGGCAGCTCCGCGGTGGCCCCGTCCGGAACCGGGTCGACGAGGGAGAGCTGCCCGATGTCGTGCATCAGCGCCGCGTACTCCAGCACCGTGAGCTCCCGCTCCGACAGCCCGAGCTCCCGGCCGACGGCGCAGCTCAGGGCGGCGACCCTGCGGGAGTGGCCGGTCGGGGTGTAGCCGGCGATCTCCGTGGCCCGGGCCAGGGAGGTGATGGTCTGGCGGTAGGTGGTGCGGATCGCGGTGATCCGGTGGAAGGACAGCTGGGTCAGCAGCAGGGGAACGCTGAAGACGGGCAGGGCCCACAGCCCGGCGCCGGCCACGCCGAGGGCCATCACGACGCCGGTGGCGCAGATCGCCGACCCGATGCCGAGCTGGGCGCGCAGCTCGTCGCGCAGCAGGGGCCCGTACGGCCAGCCGGTCCGGGCCGCGGCGAGGGCGGCGGCGAGCACGGCGTCGCACAGGGCGGTGAGGCCGAGGAGGAGGAGCAGGAAGAGGACGAGGTAGGGGCCTTGGCCCACCCGCTCCTCCAGTCGGCCGGAGTTGTAGAGCGGCTGGAAACAGACGGCTGCGAAGGCGACGGTGAGGACCCGGCGGGCGATGTGGTCGACGGCCGGGCCGCGGCCCCTGGCGACGTGCGGGACGATCCCGGCGAGGGCGGCCGCGACGACGACCGCGACGATCTGCAGCACCCCGTGGCGGGTGGGCTGCCCGGCGTTCTGGCCGAGCAGGGCGTAGGCGAGGGCTCCGGCGGAGCCGAGCGGCGCGGGCCGGCGGTCAGTGGGTTCGCGGCGGGCGAGCTCGCCGATGGTGATCAGGATCCCGAAGGCCAGGGCGATGCCGGGTTCGACGAGCCCGTTCCACAGGGTGTGCCCGAGCCCGGCGGCGGTGAGCACCCCGGCCGCTCCCCGCACGGTCCACACTGCGGTCGCCCTCACGTGCCGGCCCCCGGCGGAGCCGGAGACGCGGGGGTGGCCGCGGTCGGGCGGGCGCCCTGGCCGGGCAGGGCGGCCAGGGTCGGCGACCCCTGCCCGCCCCCGGGGGGCGAGGCGCCGCTGATCACCTGGAGGTCGTCGTCGGAGGTGACCACCGGGTGCCAGCCGTGCCGTCCGATGGCGCCCGTCAGGGCGCCCACCATCGCCGGGTCGAACTGGGCCCCCGCGCACCGGGCCAGTTCCGCGAGGGCGACCTCCACCGGCCGGGCCCGGCTGTACGAGCGGGTGGAGGTCATCGCGTCGAAGGCGTCGGCCACCGCCACCACCCGGGCCAGCACCGGGATCTGGTCGCCGGTCAGCCCGTAGGGATAGCCGGAGCCGTCGACCCGCTCGTGGTGGTGCAGGATCGCGGACCGGGCCTCCCCGAGGAAGCCGATGCCGCGGACCATCTCGTGCCCGTACTCGGGGTGCAGTTCGATGATCCGGCGCTCGTCCGGGGTGAGCGGCCCGTCCTTGCGCAGCAGCCGCGTCGGGACGCCGAGCTTGCCGACGTCGTGCAGGATCCCGGCGATGCGTACGACTTCTAGGCGGTCCTCGGCCATGCCCAGCTCGCGGGCGATCATCGCGGAGGCCTGGCCGACCCGTTCGCTGTGGCCTCGCGTGTAGCGGTCCTTGATGTCGACGGCCTGGACGAGGGCGCGGATGGTGGCCCGGTGGGCGGCGCGCTCGCGGTGGTACTGGGCGAAGACCCAGCAGGAGATGTACATCGGCAGCAGGACGAGCAGGGCGGCCGGGAGCCCGTACGGGCTGCGCCACATGACGGCCATCATCAGGCCGGCGAGGCCGTGCACACAGTGCGGGGCGAGGGACCGGGTGAGCAGTCCGCGCCAGGCGGTGGCGGCGGGGCGGCGTTCCGCGACGGCCAGGATGCCTCCGTCGAGGGCGGTGAGCACCAGGCAGAAGGCGACGGCCGCGGCCGCCGCGGGGAGCATCACGTACGGGAAGTCGGCCACCCAGACCGGCGGGTCCGCAGCTCCGGGCGGCCCGGAGCCCCCGGAGCCCAGGGCCTCCGGGCCGCGCAGCAGCCGGTACGTCTGCCCCGCGACCCAGGCGGCCATGGACTGCTGGGCGCAGTGCCACACCCGGCGCACCCGGGCGGGCCGCTGGACCACGGTCCCCGCGAGGCCGCCGGGCAGTGCCACGAGCGCGGCGGCGGCGGGCGGCAGCAGGAAGACGGCGGCGAGCACCACGGGAAAGAAGGAGCCGATGCCCTCGGGCACACGGCTGCCCGGCAGCGGGCAGTTCTTCACGAGCTCGCAGCCGAGGTAGAGCACGGCGAGCAGGGCCACGGTCGCCCAGGGCGTACCGGAATCCGTGAGGGCGGGGGCGACGCAGGCGATTGCCGCGAGGACGGCGCACAGGATGTACGCGCGCGCCCCCGGCGGAAGTACCCGCATGGCGCTCACCTCCCCGGTGACTTCAAGCCAGGTACCGAATCGAACCAGCACCGAATGGGGAGAATAAGTGGGGCCCGGAGCGAAGTGGGCCACATTTTCACATTGGGCCATACGGACGCCCCCGGATTAGCACCTTCGGGTGAACGAAGTACCCCTCCGGGGGCGGTTGTTCAAACTCTCGACGGCGGGGTCAGCCGCCGGCCGGGTTGTCCGCCGTGACGTCGGCCGTGATGTCGGTGGTGACGTCGGATGTGATGTCGTGGTCCGGGACGGCCTGCCCCGACCGGATGAGCTCGATCCGCCCCATCACCTTCGACCGCAGGTCGGTCGGCACGTCATCCGAACCGCAGCAGCGCTTCACCAGCTTCTTCACGGCCTGCTCCAGGCCGTACTTCTCCAGACAGGGGCTGCACTCGCCGAAGTGTGTCTCGAACTTCGTGCAGTCGCTGTCGGGCATCTCATGGTCGAGGAACTCGTAAAGGTGGTCCAGGACCTCAGAGCACTCCGTCTCGTGCGGCTCTCCGCAACTCATGAGCCCGAGCCTTTCCTGTCGTTCGACTCTCCCGCGCCGGCAGGGACCATCCCGCGCTCACGGGCATAGTCCTCCAGCATTCCACGGAGTTGACGGCGGCCACGGTGCAGTCGCGACATGACCGTACCGATGGGTGTACCCATGATGTCGGCGATCTCCTTGTACGCAAAGCCCTCTACGTCGGCAAGGTAGACCGCGATGCGGAACTCCTCGGGAATGGCCTGGAGCGCTTCCTTCACGTCCGAATCGGGCAGGTGGTCGAGCGCCTGCGACTCGGCGGACCGCAGGCCGGTCGACATGTGCGACTCGGCGCGTGCCAGCTGCCAGTCCTCGATCTCCTCCGCGGCGCTGCGCTGGGGCTCGCGCTGCTTCTTGCGGTAGGAGTTGATGAACGTGTTGGTCAGGATGCGGTACAGCCACGCCTTCAGGTTGGTGCCCTCGCGGAACTGGTGGAAGGACGCGTACGCCTTCGCGTACGTCTCCTGGACCAGGTCCTCGGCGTCGGCCGGGTTGCGCGTCATGCGCAGCGCGGCCGAGTACATCTGGTCGAGGTAGCCGAGGGCGTCCCGCTCGAAGCGCGCGTTGCGCTCCGCGGTCGTCTCCTCCGCGTGGCCTTCGTCGGTCCCAGCGACAGGACCCACCTCCTCCGACTGCGTGGCGGCTCCGAAAGCGGATCCGCTCGAATCGGAGAATAGTCGACCTTCCCGGCCCTCCGCCGCCCGAAGCGAGCTGCGCTTTGGCCCGGGCAGCACCGTCCAGTCCAGGTCAGCGGCCTGCGGACGGTTCTGGCTGATGACCTGGGTCATGCGCTCCCTCTCCTCCGACGAAATCCCGTGCGTACCGACATCCGGGACAACAGAAGGTGCGGGCGGCGCATTCCCGGGCGGGGGCCGGGAATCCGGGCCCCGTACGGGGCCCGGGCGGCCGGTGGTGATCCGGATCACCACCGGATTACCCCGGACACCGCGCAATGTGTCAGGTCGCGGTCAGACTTCCAGTGCCGCGAGCCATGCGGCCACCGCCCCGGTGATCACCGCGAGGGCCTCCTCCTGGGTGGTCTCCGCCTTCTTCGGCACGGCGAAGCCGTGGTCCGCGTACGGGACCTCCACCAGCGTGTACGGGTCCCCCTCGGACGGCTCCGGGAACTCCTCCGGACGCCCGAAGGCGTCCCGGCCGCCCTGGACCACCAGGGTGGGCAGCCCTGCGCCGAGCAGCTCCTCGGCCCGCGACTTCTCCGGGCGGCCCGGCGGGTGCAGCGGGAACGCCAGCGCCAGCACGGCGGCCGCGCCCAGCCCGGCCCCGGTCCGGCAGGCCACCCGGGCCCCGGCGCTGCGGCCGCCCGCGACCACGGGCAGCCCGGGCCCGGCGAGGGCCGGCCACAGCCCGCGCCATCCCTCGTCGAGCACCTTGGGCGCGGCTGCGACCTTCTTCCCGGCGACCCGCCAGGGCTGTTCGACCAGCGCCACCGTGACCCCGCGCGGGGGCAGGGCGGCGGCCAGCGCCTGGAGGTCGCGGGCCTCGACGCCGCCGCCGGCGCCGTGGCTCACGGCGAGCACGAGCCGGGCCTCGCGGGCGGTGTGCCAGGTGATGCGGGCCTCGCCCGCCGGGGTGTCGACGCTCTCGGTACGCGTGGTCATGGATCCATCCTGCACGGGGACGGGCCCCGGTCTGGCGCTAGAAGAGCGTGCCCTCCTCCGGCGCGGCGAGTTCTTCCAGCAGCTCCGGCCCGTTGTTCCGTACGTTGCTCGCCGCGGTCGAGACCGGATAGGCCCGCATCAGGCCGCCCGCCGGCGGTTCCAGCAGCCGCCGCAGCGAGCCCTCGGTGTCGGTGTTCGCGGGGTCCAGCCAGGCGTCCCAGCGGTCCGGGGCCAGCATCAGCGGCATCCGCGGGTGGATGTCGGACAGCGAGCGCGGCCCTTCGGCGGGAGCCACGGCCAGCGGCCCGGTCTCGGCCTCGGTGGTGATGACCGAGCAGGTGACCCACCAGGAGAGCGGGTGCTCGTCGGGCAGCGTCCGGTCGCGCCAGAACTCGTAGATCCCGGCCATGGCGAAGACGGAGCCGTCGGCGGGGAGCACGAAATAGGGCTGCTTGCGGGCCCGCTTCTTCTTCCCCTCCACCTCCAGCTGTCGCTCGTCGTGGGCGGTGACCCACTCGTAGTAGCCGTCGGCGGGGATGATGCAGCGGCGCTGCGCGAAGGGACGCCGGAAGGACGGCTTCTCGTGCAGGGTCTCGGACCGGGCGTTGATCATCCGGGCGGCGCCGTCGGGGTTCTGGGCCCAGGAGGGGACCAGCCCCCACTTCAGGACGCGCAGCTGGCGAACCGGACGCGGGTGCGGAGCGTCTTTCAGGGGGCGGTCGAGGACGACGTGGACCTCTTTCGTCGGCGCCACGTTCCAGTCGGGGGCCAGCGTCTCCTCCGGCTCCCACCTCTCGATCCCGAAGGCCTCCGCCAGGTCCTCGGGGCTCCGACTCGCTGCATACCGTCCGCACATGGCTGCCACACTGCCATGTCACCCGAGAACCACCGCAAGGAGTCCGCCACCCTATGGACAGCACCACGACGGCCGGCCTGTGGGACCGGCTCACGGGCATACAGACCCCGCCCGAGCTGTGGCTGGTGATCGTGACGGGCGTGGCCGCGCTGGCCGCCGTGGGCCCCGGCCCGCTGTGGCGGCTGTCGCGCAACGCCGTGACCATCGCGCACGAGGGCGGGCACGGCCTGCTGGCGCTGCTGACCGGGCGGCGGCTCGACGGGATACGGCTGCACTCCGACACCAGCGGGGTCACCGTCAGCCGGGGCCGGCCGACCGGGCTCGGGATGATCCTGACCGCCGCCGCCGGGTACACCGCCCCCTCGCTGCTCGGGCTCGGCGGGGCGGCACTGCTGTCCGCGCACCGGATCACGCTGCTGCTGTGGGTGGCCACCGCCCTGCTGCTGGTGATGCTGGTGATGATCCGCAACGCGTACGGGGCCCTGACCGTGGTGCTGACGAGCGGCACCTTCGTGCTGGTGTCGTGGCTGGCCCCGGCCGAGGTGCAGGCCGTCTTCGCCTACGGGGCGGTGTGGTTCCTGCTGCTCGGCGGCGTCCGGCCGGTCTTCGAGCTGGGGGCCAAGCGACGGCACGGCGGAGCTCCGGATTCCGACGCCGACCAGCTCGGACGGCTCACCCACGTGCACCCGGTGGTGTGGCTGCTCCTCTTCCATGTTGTCGCCCTGTGCTCCCTGGTGGGCGGCGGCCGTTGGCTTCTCGGCCTCTGAGACGGCGCAGCGATCAAGATCTGGTACCGGAGGAAGCCACTAAAGTGGGGGCCATGACCGAGACCCCCGCTCTGCCCGCCCTCTGGCCCGCCCCGATCGCCGACTCGGCCGTCCACGCCACCGTCACCGTGCCGGGGTCCAAGTCGGTCACCAACCGGGCCCTCGTACTCGCCGCGCTCGCCGCCGAACCGGGCTGGGTGCGCCGCCCGCTGCGCTCGCGCGACTCCCAGCTGATGTCGGACGCCCTGCGCGCGATGGGCGTCGGCATCGAGGAGACCGTCTCCTCCAGCTCCGCCGGGTCCGCCAACGGCGTGGTCGGCGGGGAGGCCTGGCGGATCATCCCGGCGGCCCTGCACGGCCCGACGACCGTGGACGTCGGCAACGCGGGCACGGTCATGCGCTTCCTGCCGCCCGTCGCCACCCTCGCCGACGGCGACATCCGCTTCGACGGCGACCCGCGCTCCTACGAGCGCCCGCTGGGCCAGGTCATCAGCGCCCTGCGCACGCTGGGCGCGCGGATCGACGACGACGGCCGGGGCGCGCTGCCCATGACCGTCCAGGGCGGCGGAGCCCTGGAGGGCGGCACCGTCGAGATCGACGCCAGCAACTCCTCGCAGTTCGTCTCCGCGCTCCTGCTCTCCGCCCCGCGCTTCAACCAGGGCGTCGAGGTCCGGCACGTGGGCACCACCCTGCCGTCGATGCCGCACATCCGGATGACCGTGGAGATGCTGCGCGCGGCGGGCGCGCAGGTCGACACCCCCGAGGCGGGCGGCGAGAAGGACGTGTGGCGGGTGGCCCCCGGCGCACTGCTGGGCCGCGACATGGTCGTGGAGCCGGACCTCTCCAACGCGCAGCCGTTCATGGCCGCGGCCCTGATCACCGGCGGTACGGTCACCATCCCGGACTGGCCGCGCCGCACCACGCAGCCCGGTGACGCGCTGCGCCGCATCTTCACGGAGATGGGCGGCTCCTGCGAGCTGACCGACGCGGGCCTGGTCTTCACCGGCACCGGCAAGATCCACGGCATCGACGTGGACCTGGGCGAGGTCGGCGAGCTCACCCCGGGCATCGCGGCGGTGGCGGCCCTGGCCGACTCGGAGTCCGTCCTGCGCGGGGTCGCGCACCTGCGGCTGCACGAGACGGACCGGCTGGCCGCGCTGACCAAGGAGATCAACGCGCTCGGCGGCGACGTCACCGAGACCGAGGACGGCCTGCACATCCGGCCGCGCCCGCTGCACGGCGGCACCTTCCACACGTACGACGACCACCGGATGGCCACGGCCGGCGCGGTGATCGGCCTGGCGGTGGAGGGCGTACTGATCGAGAACGTGGCGACGACGGCGAAGACCCTGCCGGACTTCCCCCGGATGTGGACGGACATGCTCGCGGGAGATGCCGGGGGCTCCGGGGCCCGCGCGGCTGGTGCGGGAGCGTAGGGCCCGTCATGCGCAGGTACGGCAAGCACACCGACGAGGACGACATCCGGCAGCGCCCCAACCCCAAGGGCAACCGGCCCCGGACGAACATCCGTCCCAAGCACGAGGACGCCTCCGAGGGCTTCGTCCTCACCGTCGACCGCGGCCGGCTGACCTGCCTGGTCGGCGACCGCACGGTCCACGCGATGAAGTCCAGGGAACTGGGCCGCAAGGCGGCGGTGGTGGGCGACCGGGTCTGGATCGTCGGTGACCTGTCCGGCAAGAAGGACACCCTCGCCCGGATCGTGCGGATCGAGGAGCGCAAGTCCGTTCTGCGGCGCACCGCCGACGACGACGACCCGTACGAGCGCGTGGTCGTCGCCAACGCCGACCAGCTGGCCATCGTCACGGCCCTGGCCGACCCGGAGCCCCGGCCCCGGATGATCGACCGCTGCCTGGTGGCGGCGTACGACGCCGGGCTGGAGCCGCTCCTGGTGCTCACGAAGTCCGATCTGACGTCCGCCGACAAGATCCTGGAGATCTACTCGACGCTCGGCGTGAACTACGTCGTGACCAACCGCGAGGAGCTCGCGACGGGCGACGCCGCAGACAAGGTGCGCGAGCGCCTGGAGGGCCGGATCACCGCGTTCGTGGGGCACTCGGGCGTCGGTAAGACCACCCTGGTCAACTCCCTGGTGGCGCCGGACCGCAAGCGCGCGACCGGCGTGGTCAACGCGGTCACCGGGCGCGGCCGCCACACCACCACCTCGGCCCTGGCGCTGCCGCTGCCCGGGATGGAGGGCTGGGTCATCGACACCCCCGGCGTGCGCTCCTTCGGGCTGCACCACGTGGATCCGTCCCGGGTGATCCTGGCCTTCCCGGACCTGGTGCCCGGTACCGAGGAGTGCCCGCGCGCGTGCAGCCACGACGAGCCGGACTGCGCGCTCGACACGTGGGTGGAGGACGGCCACGCGGACCCCGCGCGGCTGTATTCGCTGCGGCGGCTGCTGGAGACGCGGGAGCGCCGCGAGGGCGACTGACCGTCCGGCGGGGGGCCGGGCCTGCGGGTCCGGCGGGGTTTGCCGAAGATCGCGTCTGGATAAATGCTTAATCGCACCGAGTGGCGCGAGGGCACGTGACGCGGGGAGGCATTCGACATGGCGTGGCTGCTCGTGGTGGTCGCGGGAATCCTGGAGACCGGCTTCGCGGTCTGCCTCAAGCTGTCCCACGGCTTCACCCGGCTGTGGCCGACCATCGCCTTCGCGTGCTTCGCCCTCGGCAGCTTCGGCCTGTTGACCCTCGCGCTCAAGAAGCTGGACGTCGGCCCGGCGTACGCGGTGTGGACGGGCATCGGCGCCGCGGGCACGGCGATCTACGGCATGGTCTTCCTCGGCGACCTGGTCTCCACCCTCAAGCTCGTCTCGATCTCGCTGGTGATCCTCGGGGTCATCGGGCTCCAGCTGTCCGGTTCTGCGCACTGAGCAGCCGGAGCAGCTCCCCCGCCCCCGGCTCCTCCCCGGGCGCCACCACGTAGGAGAGGGCGAGCCGTACGGCGAGTTCGCACCGCTGGACGTCGTCCGCGGGCATGAGCGCGGCGGCCGCCCGGTCGCGTACGGCCCGGGCCAGCTCACCGGGCCCGGGCGCCCGGCCCGGGGCGGGCAGGTCCGGGTCCCAGAACCCGGTCAGCAGGGCCCGTACGAGGGGATAGGCGCGGGCCGCCCGGACGGTCCACTCCGCGACGGCGGCGAGCCGCTCGGCGGTCCGGCCGGGGGCGGCCAGGGCCCGCTCCACACCGTCGAGGTAGCGCTCCCCCTCGCGTCGGATCAAGGCGCGGCCCAGGCCCCCCTTGCCGCCGAACTCGTTGTAGAGGGTCTGTCGGGACACGCCGGCGGCCGCCGCCACGTCCACCATCCGCACGGCCGGCCAGGGCCGCGCCGAGAGCGCCGCTCCCGCCGCCTCCAGCAAGGTTTCCCGGGCTGCCGGCACGTGCGCCTCCCCCGTTTGGCTTCACGGCCAGAGTTGACGGGGCGACAGATCCTGTCAAGGGGGCGTCCCGGCCGCGCCACCGGCCGCGATACTGTTCGGCCATGTCCGAGTATGACGATGACCTGCGCCTTGCCCTCGAACTCGCCGACGCGGCGGACGTCGCCACGATGGAGCGGTTCCGAGCCCTCGACCTGAAGGTCGAGACGAAGCCGGACATGACGCCGGTGAGCGAGGCGGACAAGGCCGCCGAGGAGATCATCCGGGCCGGCATCGCGGCCGCGCGACCCGATGACGCGATCCTCGGCGAGGAGTACGGCCTGAAGGGCAGCGGCCCTCGGCGCTGGGTCGTGGACCCGATCGACGGCACCAAGAACTACGTGCGCGGGGTGCCCGTCTGGGCGACGCTGATCTCCCTGATGGCCGAAGGCGCCGACGGGGTCTTCCGCCCGGTGGTCGGCGTGGTGTCTGCGCCGGCGCTGGGCCGGCGCTGGTGGGCGGCGCAGGGCGGCGGCGCGTACGCGGGCGGGGCGCTCGGCGAGGCCGCGCGGATCGGCGTGTCGAAGGTCGCGGGCCTGGGTGACGCCTCGTTCGCCTACTCCTCGCTGAGCGGCTGGGAGGAGCAGGGCCGGCTCCCCGGCTTCCTGGACCTGACCCGCGCCTGCTGGCGCACGCGCGGCTACGGCGACTTCTGGCCGTACATGATGGTCGCGGAGGGCTCGCTGGACCTGTGCGCCGAACCGGAGCTGAACCTGTGGGACATGGCCGCCGTCGCGGTCGTGGTCCAGGAGGCGGGCGGCCGTTTCACCAGCCTGGACGGGGTGGAGGGGGTCCACGGGGGGAACGCGGCGGCCTCGAACGGGCTGCTCCACGAGGAGATGCTGGAGCACCTGCGCCCCAGCCCCTGAGCGTGCCCCCTTGTTGACCGTGCGTGTCCGTGGGAATCTGGGAATCCGCCCGCTTGTGCGCTTGTGAATCCATTCTCTTGGATCCCGGGTCGCACCCACCCGAGCGGCGGGACTCACCCAGGAGGTGGCTCTCTTCATGCTCGTCCGTGACGCAATGAGCACCGTGATCCTCACCCTCGGACCCGCACACACCTTGCGTCAGGCGGCCTGCCTGATGTCCGGCCGGCGCGTCGGCGCGGCCGTCGTCCTCGACCCCGAACACAGCGGAATCGGCATCCTGACCGAGCGCGACATCCTCAACTCGATCGGTGCGGGCCACGATCCCGACCGCGAGTCCGTGGGTGCGCACACCACCAACAACGTGGTGTTCTGCACCCCCGACGCCACCGTGGAGGAGGCCGCCGAGGCGATGGCCAACGGCGGCTTCCGGCACCTGATCGTGCTGGAGAACGGCGGCCCGGTGGGCATCGTCTCCGTACGCGATGTCATCCGCTGCTGGGTACCGGCACGGCGGACGGCCCAGCTGGCCGGCTGAACGGCCAGGAGGGCCGGATCCCCTGGGGAATCCGGCCCTCCTGTTTCGGCGAGCAACCATCGATGAGATGCCCCTACGGCGGGCAACCACCTCCGCGGAAGCGGCGGCGGTTCAGCCGCAGAGAGGGGTTCAGCCGCGAAGGGCCTGGACCGCGGCTTCCAGCCGCTTGCCGAAGTCGCCGTCCGCCTGGCGGAAGTTGTTGATCGCGCGCTCGACGATGTCGTCGCGGGAGACCTTGGCGATGAACCGGGACAGGTTCTCGATCAGGCGGGACTTCTCGTCCTCGGAGTACAGGCGGTAGAGGTTGCCCGCCTGGACGAAGTCGTTGTCCTCCCGGTGCACGGGGGCGGCGTGGTTGCCGGTGCCACCGGTCAGCGCGACGGGCTGCCACAGCGGACGGTCCGTCTGGTGCGGGCCGCCGAAACTGTTCGGCTCGTAGTTCTTCGCGCCCTTGTGGCGGCCGTCGTACAGGTAGCCGTCGCGGGAGTTGGTGCGGGCCTCGGTGGCGTGCGGACGGTTCACCGGCAGGTGGTCGGCGTTGATGCCGACGCGGTAGCGGTGGGCGTCGCCGTAGCCGAAGAGGCGGCCCTGGAGCATCTTGTCCGGGGACGGACCGATGCCGGGGACGAAGTGCGCCGGACTGAATATGCTCTGCTCGACCTCGGCGAAGACGTTCTCCGGGTTGCGGTTGAGCTCCAGCTTGCCGATCTCGATCGGCGGGTAGTCCTCGTGCGGCCACACCTTGGTGAGGTCGAACGGGTTGAAGCGGTACTCGGCCGCCTCGGCCGCCGGCATGATCTGGACCTGCACGGTCCAGGACGGGAAGTCGCCGCGCTCGATGGCCTCGCGCAGATCGCGCTGGTGCGAGTCGGGGTCCTCACCGGCGAGCTTGTTGGCCTCGGCCTGGGTGAGGTTCTTGATGCCCTGGTCGGTCTTGAAGTGGTACTTGACCCAGAAGACCTCGCCGGCCTCGTTGTTCCACTGGAACGTGTGCGAGCCGTAGCCGTTCATGTGGCGGTAGGACGCCGGGATGCCGCGGTCACCGAAGAGCCAGGTCACCTGGTGGGTCGACTCGGGCGACAGACCCCAGAAGTCCCAGACGTTGTCCGCCTCCTGCGAGCCCGTGTACGGGTCGCGCTTCTGGGTGTGGATGAAGTCGGGGAACTTGATGGCGTCCTTGATGAAGAACACCGGCGTGTTGTTGCCGACGAGGTCGTAGTTGCCCTCTTCGGTGTAGAACTTCAGCGCCCAGCCGCGGGGGTCGCGCACCGCGTCGGCCGAACCGAGGTTGCCCGCGACGGTGGAGAAGCGCAGGAAGGTCTCGGTCTGCTTGCCGACCTCGGACAGGAACTTGGCGCGGGTCCACTGCGAGACGTCACGGGTCAGCGTGAAGGTGCCGTACGCACCGGCGCCGCGGGCGTGCACCACGCGCTCCGGGATGCGCTCGCGGTTGAAGTGCGCGAGCTTCTCCAGCAGGAGCTGGTCCTGGACCAGGACGGGGCCGCCGGCGCCGGCGGTCTCGCTGTTCTGGTTGTCGGCGACCGGAGCCCCGGCCTCCGTGGTGAGCGGTCCCTGCGTCACGTGCGCCTCCTGCGTCATTCCTGCATGTCCTGTCCATGGCCTGTGCCGTACTCGATCCTACGATGGACTTTGTCTAAGTCAAGTAAGGATCCAAGTCCATACAGGTTCGGGAGTTACACCTAATCCCCCTCGCTGTTAGGCTGGTGCCCATGAGTGACCTGCTGGAACGACTTCGCGGACGCGGATGGCGCATGACTGCACAGCGCCGTGTCGTGGCCGAGGTGCTCGACGGTGACCACGTTCACCTGACGGCCGACGAGGTGCACGCGCGCGCAGTGGCCAAACTGCCGGAGATCTCCCGGGCGACGGTCTACAACACCCTGGGTGAGCTCGTGACCCTGGGCGAGGTCCTGGAGGTCTCCACGGACCGCCGCGCCAAGCGCTACGACCCGAACGCCCACCGGCCGCACCAGCACCTGGTCTGCGCCCAATGCGGCGCGATCCGCGACGTCCACCCGGCGGGCAACCCGCTGGCCGACCTGCCGGACACGGAGCGCTTCGGCTTCGTCGTATCGGCGGTCGAGGTGACGTACCGCGGGGTGTGCCCGAACTGCGCGGGCGCCTGACCGACCGGGCCGAGCATCCGCGAACCGCGAAACGCGGAGAAGGGGCCGGGAGCTGACGCTCCCGGCCCCTTCTCCGTACTCCTTCATTGCTTGACGGCTCAAAACGACTGAAGGCCCGGATCCAGAGGATCCGGGCCTTCAGTCTTCAGTAGCGGGGACAGGATTTGAACCTGCGACCTCTGGGTTATGAGCCCAGCGAGCTACCGAGCTGCTCCACCCCGCGTCGGTAAACACGACTTTACGTGAGGCCGCACAGCAGATGCAAATCGGTTGAGTACGGGCCCTAGCCGGCCAGTCCCCGGTGCAGCAGCGCGGTGAGGGTGTCGACCACCTCGTCGTCGTCGAAGGCGCCCCCGCTGGTCATCGCCGCGTACCCCAGCATCGAGACCATGGCCCCCATCGCCGCGGCGACCAGCTCCGGGTCACCGGGCACCCGCCGGCCGCGTTCGCGCATGTACTCCAGGTGTTCCCGCAGCGGCGCGGTGTCCCCCACGAGCCGCTCCCAGGCCCGCCCCGACCGGGGCGGTTCGGCCATGGACTTCTGGAACAGGGCGACCACGACGGGCAGGTGATCCCGGAAGACCCCCCAGGTGGCCGCCACGTGCGCACGCAGCTGCGCGCGGTCAGCGAGGTCGTGGTCGCGGGGGTGGCCGCCGGCCCCGACCGCCGCGTCCACCTGGGCCCCCATGTCCGCGAGCAGTGCGTTCAGCAGCTCGTCCTTGCCCGCGAAGTGTTCGTAGAAGGACCCGGTGGAGCGGCCGGCCGCCTTGGTGATGTCGGTGATCTTCGTCTGCGTGTAGCCGCGCTCCAGGAAGAGCGCCCGCGCCGCCTCCTTGAGCGCCGCCTCCGTACCGGCCGCCCGCTCCTTGCGCACTCCCACCGCGATCCCCGCTCCCTCTTGACTCCGTGCTGGCGGCTTCATCATACTGAACCCAGTTTCACTGAATCTAAATTCAGTGAATAAGAATTCACCGAACGGGGAAGGGGCCGGATCGCATGCGCGTATCAGTCATCGGGGGCGGAGTGGCCGGAGCGGCGAGCGCGATCGCGTTGCGCCGGCGTACGGGCGCCGAGGTCACGGTCTACGAGGCGTACGAGGACCCGGCGGGGCAGGTGGGCTCGTTCCTGAGCCTCGCCGTCAACGGGCTGCGCGGACTGGACGAGCTGGGCTGCCTGGCCCAGGTCCAGGCGGCGGGGTTCCCGGTCGCAGACCAGCTGATGTGGTCGGCGTCGGGCAAGCTCCTCGGCAAGGTGCCCCGCGGCCGGCTGGCCTCGGACACCCTGCACAGCACGACGTTGCTGCGCGGGCGGCTGGTCGAGGTGCTCCGTGCGGAGGCGCAGCGGGCGGGGGCCCGGATCGTGACGGGGCAGCGGGTGGATCCGGCGGCGCCGGAAGGAGACCTGGTCGTGGCGGCGGACGGCATCTGGTCGGCGACCCGCACGGCGCTGGACCCGGCGGCGCCGGCCGTCGAGTACGCGGGCCTCTACAGCGTGTCGGGGGTCTCCGAGGGCCTGGATCTCGCCCCGGGCACCTTCCACATGGTCTTCGGCCACCGGGGCGCGTTCCTGTACATCCCGGCGCCGGACGGCACGGTGTGGTGGTCGGCCCAGGTGGCCTCACCGGAGCCCCCGGACCCGGCGGAGGTCACCCTGGGCCTGCTGACGGACTCGTACCGCACCTCACGGACGCCGCTCGACGTACTGCGGGCGGCGACGCGGGTCGACCGCGCGATGCCGATGCACCGGCTGGCGGAGCTGCCCGTCTGGCACGACGACCGCACCGTGCTCATCGGCGACGCCGCCCACCCGGTGGGCGCCGGTCAGGGCGCGTCGATGGCGATCGAGGACGCGGTGGCCCTGGCCGGGTGCGTCGCCGAGGCGCCGGACATCCCGTCGGCCCTGTCCGCGTACACCCGCCTGCGCCGCCCCCGCGCGGCCCGCATGACCAAGGCCGCCGCGACCAACCGCGACTCCAAGACCCCGGGCACGCTCCAGCGCCGCGTCAACGACCTGCTGATGCCCTTCGTCTTCCGCCACACCTACGCCCGCGCCACGTCCTGGCTCTACCGCTGAGCCGCGGGCCCGGGAGCGAAGCCCGAATCCTTGAGCCCCACCGTCCACACCCCACCCCGCCGGCACATCCCAGCACGACCGTGCACACCCAGCCCGCCGGCACATCCCAGCCCGCCGGGCACATCCCAGCCCCGCCGACGCTTGAGGCGCGGGGCGCGGGGCGGAGCCCCGATCCTTCAGCCCAGCCGGACAACCCACCCCCGCCGGGCACATCCCAGCCCCGCCGGCGCTTGAGGCGCGGGACCCGGGGCGGAGCCCCGATCCTTCAGCCCAGCCGGACAACCCACCCCCGCCGGGCACATCCCAGCCCCGCCGGCGCTTGAGGCGCGGGGCGCGGGGCGGAGCCCCGATCTCTCAGCCCGCCGAACCCCAGCAACGGCGCCGCACCCGAAGCCACGGCGAGCCCCCGGCCAGGGATCAGGCCGAGAGCTCCTCCGCCAGCGCCTCCCGGAGCCGGGCCGCCCGCTCGGAAACCTCCTCCGGCCCCAACTCCATGGCCCGCACGCACCACTTCTGCCCCTCCGCCAGGTCCCCGTGCCGCGCCGCCAGCAACCCCAGCCGCAGCGCGGCGCGCCCGTGGCCCGCCACCGCCGCACGGGTCCACCACAGGGCGGCCTCGGGCTCGCTCCCCTCGCGGGCCAGCAGCAGCCCCAGGTTGAACGCCCCGTTCCGGGACCCTGCCTCGGCCGCCTCCCGGTACCAGCGCGCGGCGACCGCCAGGTCGCCCCGGGCGGCGGCCAGCATGCCGACCCGCACCTGGGCCCGGCGGTGCCCCAGCTCGGCGGCCCGCTCGTACCACTCCTCGCTCTCGGTCCGCGGCACCCCGCCCACCGGCTCGCCCAGCGCCACGGGCTCCGGCGGCGGAGCCAGCGACTCCAGCAGCGAGGCCAGCCGGAAGGCCGCCTCCGCGCTGCCGCCGCCCGCCGCGCACCGCAGGTGCCGCTCGGCGGCCCGCTCCTCGCCGTCACGGACCAGCGCGATGCCGACCTGGAGCGCGGCATCGGTGTGTCCCGCCGACGCCGCCCGCTCGTACCACTTCAGCGCAGTACGGTCCTCGTCGCGGCTGGCGAACAGGATGCCGAGGTTGAACGCGGCGTCGACGCTGCCCGCCTCGGCCGCCTTCGAGAACCACGGCTCGGCACCCTCCGCGTCGCCGCCCTGGAGCAGCAGGATGGCCAGCGCGTTGGCCGCCTCGCGGTGTCCGGCGTACGCGGCGCGCCGGTACCACTGC
Organism: Streptomyces sp. NPDC048269; assembly: GCF_040652395.1. NCBI lineage: Bacteria > Bacillati > Actinomycetota > Actinomycetes > Kitasatosporales > Streptomycetaceae > Streptomyces > Streptomyces sp. NPDC048269. Next base: position 136,415 of record NZ_JBEZLW010000006.1, on the reverse strand, counting down.
TCTGCCTGCGCGGTCCGGTCCTGTGCGACGCACAGCAGAGCAAGGTTGTACGCCCCGTTTTGATCGCCCGCGTCCATGGCGGTCCGGTACCAGCGCTCCGCGGTCTGCGTCTCCCCGCGCGCGGCGTGCAGCGCGCCCAGGGCGTTCGCGGCGTTGCCGTCCCCGTCCTGCGCCGCCCGGTGCCACCAGGCGGCCGCACTGTCCTCGTCCCCGGCGTCGCGCAGCAGGAAACCGAGCGCGCAGGCCGCCCGGGCCTCGCCCTGCTTGGCGGAGGTCAGGTACCAGCGCCCGGCCTCCTTGAGCTCCCCGCGCGCCTCCAGCAGGGCGCCCAGGTGCAGCGCGGCACGGCGGTGGCCGCGTGCTGCGGCCTGCCGGTACCACTGCTCGGCCTCGGCGGGGTCGCCCTTCCTCAGGTGCCGCGCGAGCCGGTACGCGGCTTCGCGGTGCCCCTGTTCCGCGGCGGCGCGGAACCACCGCTCGACGCCCTTGTCCCCCCGGTGCTCCAGCAGGTCGGCCAGCCCGTACGCACCCAGGGCGTGGCCGGACTCCGCCGCCTGGCGGAGCCAGTACTCGGCGGCGGGCTCGTCCCCGCGCTCGCGGAAGTGGCGGCCCAGGGCGTGTGCGGCCGGCGCGGATCCGGCCACGGCGGCGACCCGCCACCAGCCGGCCGCCTCCTCGGGGTAGCCCCGCTGGTGCAGCAGTACGCCCAGGTTGTTCGCGGCGGCGCGGTCCCCTTCGCCGGTGGCGCCGCGCAGGTACGGCTCGGCGCCGGCGAGGTCACCGCGGCGCAGCAGCAGCGCCCCGAGCACGCTCATGGCACCCGGGTCGCCCTTGTCGGCGGCCACCCGGTGCCGGGCTTCCAGCTCGGCGTCGCTCGCCGTGTCGGTCTCGGCGAACACTTCCTCCACGAAATCCGCATCGGTCAGCGCGGTCTGCGCGTTGACAACGGGAGCCGACTCACCGGCTCCCGTACCCGGCTCGGCCTCCGCCCTCACAAACCGCCCTGTCTCCAGCAGAGTTGACCTGTCCCCCATAAATCCCATCGTCGCATCACCTGCTACCCGCGTACACCTGGTATGTCGCAGCCAGTGAGGTCACTACAGCGTTTTGTCGACATGCCCATAGAGAGCCAAGTCAAACACGCTCCCGCCCCAACTCACCCTTGTTGGTTACCGCGTGTCCACCCCCGGGCATGACGAAGGCCCGGATCCCATGGATCCGGGCCTTCATCTTCAGTAGCGGGGACAGGATTTGAACCTGCGACCTCTGGGTTATGAGCCCAGCGAGCTACCGAGCTGCTCCACCCCGCGTCGGTGAAACCACAGTATCACGACGCGGGACGGGGCCATTACCGATTTATCGCTAGCCGCCCGGCTTGGGCGCGGTCAGCTTCGCCTCCGCGTCGATCGCCCGCTTCAACGCCGCCTTGATCTCGTCCTGCGCCTTGCCGAAGGCCGCCCAGTCACCGGACTGCCTGGCCTTCTCGGCCTCCTCGATGGCCTTCTGCGCATCGGCGAGCGCGGCCTTCACCGTCGGGTCCGTCGCGGCCGGTGGCGTCGTGCCGTCGCCCGGCGGCTGCGCCGGAGGCACGGGCGTGGTCGGAGCTTCGGCCCCGAAGACCACGTTCAGCGCCTTCTCCAGGGTGTCCTCGAACGCGGTCTGGCCGCCGTAGGTCACGAGTACCTTGCGCAGCAGCGGGTACTTCAGCCCCGAACTGCGCACGTACACCGGCTCCACGTAGAGCATTCCGCCGTCGAGCGGGACCGTGAGCAGGTTTCCGTACTCGACCTCCGAGTCGCCACCGCGCAGCAGGCGGATGGACTCGGCGATCTTCGGTTCGGACTGGAACTTGCTCTGGACCTGCTTGGGGCCGTCGACCGGCTTGCTCGTCGGCAGCTTCAGGACGCTGATCTTGCCGTAGTCCGGGGTGCCCGGATCGGCGTTGACCGCCATGAAGGCGCTCAGGTTGTCCCGCTCGTTCGGCGTGAACGTCGTCGTGAGCGAGAAGACCTGCTCCTTCTCCGTCTGGCCCGGCAGCTTCATCGACAGGTAGTACGGCGGGACCGCCGTGCCGGCCTTGGTCGTCGGGTCGTCGGGGACGGCCCATGCCTCACTGCCACTGAGGAAGGTCTGCGGGTCGGTGACGTGGTAGCGGGTCAGCAGCTCGCGCTGGACCTTGAACAGGTCCTGCGGGTAGCGCAGGTGGTCCATGAGCGGCTTGGAGATCTCGCTCTTGGGCTTCACCGTGCCCGGGAACGCCTTCATCCAGGTCTTCAGCACCGGGTCCTGGGTGTCCCACTGGTACAGGCTGACCGTGCCGTCGTACGCGTCGACGGTGGCCTTCACCGAGTTGCGGATGTAGTTGACCTGGTTCTCCTGCGCCACCACCGCGCGCTGGCTGTTGGTCAGCGAGTCCGCGGTGCTCTGGCCCAGCGTGGTGCGCGAGGCGTACGGGTAGCCGTTGGTCGTCGTGTAGGCGTCGACGATCCACTTGATCCGGCCGTCGACGACCGCCGGGTACGGGGCGCCGTCGATGGTCAGCCACGGCGCGACGGCCTCGACGCGCTCCTTGGGCGTGCGGTGGTACAGGATCCGCGAGCCATCGCCGATGGCCCCGGAGTACAGGATCTGCGGCTCGTTGAAGGTCAGCGCGTACGCCGCCCGGTTGACCGGGTTGTCGAGGCTGACACCGGAATTCCCGGTGTAGCTCGTCTCCTTCTCGCCCTTGAGGTCGTCCGAGTAGTCGAGCTCCTTCTGCGGCCCGCCGACGATCGAGTACTGCTTCGTCTGCTCGCCGTAGTAGACGCGCTGCTCGAAGTCCGTGCCGAACATCCCCTTGGAGGGCAGGTCGGACTGGGTGAAGTCGGGCGCGCCCTGGTCGCCGACCGTGGTGCCCTTGGCCGCGACCACTCCGTAGCCGTGCGTGTACTTGAAGTGGTCGTTGATCCAGTTGTTCTTCGGGATGCCGCCGATGTTCAGCTCGCGCAGCCCGATCACGGTGTCCTGGCCCTTGTACCGGTCCACGGCGAGCGTGGACGGGAAGGCGTAGTAGCCCTTGACCTGCTGGAGCTGCTGGAAGGCCGGCGAGACGATGTTCGGGTCGAGGAGGCGGACGCTGGCGGTCGTGTCGGCCGCCTTGCGCAGCTGGCCCTTGTCCGTCCCCGCGGCCGGTACGCCCGGGTAGTCCTTGACCTCGGAGCCGGCGATCCCGTACGCGTCGCGCGTCGCCTTGATGTTCTTCTCGACGTACGGGGATTCCTTGGCCTGCTCGTTCGGCTGGACCTGGAACTTCTGCACGATCGCCGGATACAGGCCGCCGATCAGGATCGCCGAGAGCACCATCAGGCCGAAGCCGATGACCGGCAGCTGCCAGGTGCGGCGCCACAGCGTCGCGAAGAACAGCGCGGCGCAGATCGCGGCGATGGCCACGAGGATCGTCTTCGCCGGGAGGTACGCGTTCGCGTCGACGTAGCGCAGGCCGGTCCAGTTGTCGGCGGCCTTGAAGTCACTGGACTTCACGGCGAGGCCGTACCGGTCGAGCCAGTAGGCGACCGCCTTCAGCGTGACGAAGAGGCCGAGCAGCACCGACAGGTGGCCGGTCGCCGCGGCGGTGGCCCGGGCGCCGGGGCTGGTCACGCGCAGTCCGCCGTACAGGTAGTGCACGACGGCCGCGGCGATCACCGACAGCACGACCGCGGCGAAGCCGAAGCCGAGCAGGAAGCGGTACCAGGGCAGGTCGAAGGTGTAGAACGACACGTCGAGGTGGAATTCGGGGTCCTTCTGCCCGAAGGGCACCCCGTTCACGTACATCAGCCAGGTCTTCCACTGGCCGGCCGCCGAGGCGCCGGCGATGAGGCCGACGATCACGGCGATGCCCAGGAGCAGCCACATCTTGTACGGCGCGATGCTCATCCGGTAGCGGTCGAGGCTCTGCTGCTCCATCGACATCGCGCTGAGCGGCGGCCGCAGCCGGTGCGCCAGCCAGATGTTGAACCCGACGGCACCCGCCATCAGCAGACCGAACACGGCGAAGAGGCCGATCTTGGTCCACAGGGTGGTGGTGAAGACGCTGGAGTACTTCACGGAGCGGAACCAGAGCCAGTCCGTCCAGAAGCCCGCGAACATGATGAAGAGCATGGCCAGGACGGCCAGCACGCCCAAGGTCATGAGGAGAGTGCGGGCTCGCCGGGACGGGCGGCCGACTCTCATCCGTGGCCCGGAAGGGCCTCCGCCGCGGTCCGGCATCTGGAAAGCCAAGGTGCGCACCTCGAAAGTCGCTACTGGTAATGAACGGGCCCCCGATCGTAGAGCCCACTCATGCAACTTACTGAGGCTTTAGTCAGTTCCCGTTATCGGGTGGAAAGGAGGCAGGATGTTGTCCATGTCCAACGTTTCCCCCTCCCCCGGCACGCCCATGGCGGCCAGCCCGCTGACCCGTGCCTGCCTCGAAATCGACGAGTACGCGGCCGGCCTCGGCTGGGACAAGCCCGCCCGGCTGTTCGCGCTCGTCGACACCGCCCGGCTCAAGAAGCAGGAGCCGCGCCTCGCGAGCCAGCTCGGTCTCGATCAGGACGACGCAGGCAAGTCCTCCCTCACTCCGGTCGAGCAGGACGAGGTTCCGGCCGGGACCCCGCTCGACAAGTTCCTGGGCACCATCGCCTGGCCCGACGCCGTCGTCGGCTGCGCGCTGACGGTGGAGCGGCTGATGCTGCCGCCGTCCGCCGAGGCCTCCGTACCGGAGGGGCTGAGCGACAAGCAGCTGGCGAAGTGGGTCGCCGGGCACCCGGAGCGGCAGGAGGTGCGCCTGACGGTGGCCGTACTGCGCGACGGCTCGCGCGAGTCGGCCGTACGGCTGCGCGAGAAGGACTCCTCGACCGAGGTCCTCACCGGCGGGAACCTGGTGCCCGGACTGGCCGAGGCGCTGGCGGCGACCTTCTCGTAGCGGGGGCCCGGGGGCCGGTCAGGGCTTGGCGCTGCACTGCGGCAGCCCGGCCGTGTCCCCCTTGCTGATCTTCTCCAGTGACTGCGTGGCGTCGCCGATGGTGGAGACCTTCACCAGGGTCAGCCCGTCGGGCACGTGGGCGGCCGCGGTGGCGCAGTTCTCGGCCGGGGTCAGGAAGTACTCGGCGCCGGCCTGGCGGGCGCCGATGGTCTTCATCTGGATGCCGCCGATGGGCCCGACCTTGCCCGCGTCGTCGATCGTGCCGGTTCCCGCGACGAACTTCCCGCCGGTCAGGTCCTCCGGGGTGAGCTTGTCGACGATGCCGAGGGCGAACATCAGCCCGGCGCTGGGGCCGCCGACGTCGGCGAGCTTGATGTCGATCGTGAACGGGAAGGTGTGGTCGGTCCCGGCCCGGATGCCGACGATGGCGTGCCCGTCGCCCTCCGCCTTGCCCGCGGTGATGGTGACCTTGGTGGAACCGGCGGGTTCCCGGTTCGCCTTCGCCGCCTCGGCCGCCTCGGCGGCGGGCACGATGGTGAACTCGACCGGCTCGCCGGCCTTGTGCTTGGTGACGAGCTTGGCCACGTCCTCGGGAGCGTTGACGGGGGCGCCGTCCACGGCCTTGATGACGTCACCGGCGTGCAGCGTGCCGTCGGCGGGGCTGGCCTTGACCACGGAGGAGACGATGACGCGGGCGGAGACCGGGACGCCGAGCTGCTTGAGAGCGGCCACCTTGGCGCTCTGCTGCGACTGGCTGAACTCCTCGGCGTTCTCCTGGGTGGACTCCGCGTCCGTCTTGCCGTTCGGGTAGAGGTTCTCGTGCGGCACGACGATGTTGTCGCCGGCCAGCCACCCGTACACCGCTTCCACCAGGTTCATGTCGTAGTCCGCGCCGGTGACGCGGACCGTCGTCATGTTGAGGTGCCCGCTCGTCGGGTACGTCTTGCGCCCCGAGATGTTGAGGACGGGCTCGCCGTGCGAGTCCCCGAGCGTGTTCACGGTCGGACCGGGGCTCATCTCGGAGTACGGGACCTTGATGAACACCCCTGCGCAGAGCAGCGCGAACAGCATGAGGGTGGAGGCGAGCATCGTCGCAGTGCGGCGTGGCATGCATCCGACAGTACGGGACGGTCCTGGCGGGCGGCCCGTGGGGCCGGTCCGTACGGGGCGTGCGCGGAGCCCTCGGGCTCCCGGTGGTCCCGGGGCCCCTCACGGGACGCGTCAGACGGCGTCGGAACCGGAGTGGGCGTCTGCCTTTTGCCTGGCCTCTTCGGCCTTTCCCATGGCTTCGCGGAAGCGGGCGTAGCCGGCGAGCTCGGATATGTCGCCTTGCGTGCGGTCGCGTGCCGCCCAGCTGCCCCATATCGCCGCTCCGATCGCGGCGAACAGCGGAATCAGCAACCACGCCAGTGACGCCATGGGCGTGCCTCCCTACCCCGAAGTACGTGTCGTTGGTGGCTTCAACGCTGCTGCCCGGAAAGGGGTTACGCAAATCGAGGGCGTGTTGCGCGGCCGGACGGGTGCGAGGTTACCCCCTTCCGGGGGCAGCTCCACGACCGGGGGTTCGGGCGCGGCTCAGCAGGCGCCGACCCACTCCTCGGTGCCGTCGGCGAAGGTTTGGTGCTTCCAGATCGGGACCTCGTGCTTGAGGTCGTCGATCAGCATCCGGCAGGCCTCGAAGGCCTCGCCGCGGTGCGGGCAGGACACGGCGACGACGACGGCCAGATCACCGACGGCCAGGTCGCCCACGCGGTGCACGGCGGCCAGGGCACGGACCGGGTACTTGGCCACGACGCGCTCGGCGACCCGGCGCATCTCGGCCTCGGCCGTCGGGTGGCAGGAGTAGCCGAGCGAGTCCACGTCCGCCCCGCTGTCGTGGTTGCGCACCGTGCCGACGAAGAGCGTCGTACCGCCCGTCGCGTCGTCGCCGACGGCCTGGAAGACCTCGTCGATCGAGAGCGGGGTGTCACGGATCGCGAGCAGCCGGATCGGGTCCTGCGCGGCCTGCTCGCCGGGGTGATCGAAGTGCGGTGCCATGCCTTCATCGTGCCCTAGCCGCTGACAAGGCGAAATAGCTGATTCGCCCGGGCCGCGTCCGCCTGCTTGGGAGCCTCCTACAGAAACCCGCTTGGTACCGCCCGCTCCCACCCGCCCGCCCTGAGCCCGACCGGGGCCACTTCCAGCCCCGCCGGCGATTTCGGCGCGGGGCACGGGGCGGAGGCTCGGAAGCCCGGGCGCAGCCCGGGAAGCGCGCCGCAGGGGCCCGGAAGCCCGGGCGCAGCCCGGGAAGCGCGCCGCAGGGGCCCGGAAGCCCGGGCGCAGCCCGGGAAGCGCGCCGCAGGGGCCCGGACCCGCCCCGGCCTCTCGGCGGCCGGGTCAGAGCCCCCGGCGCCGACGGGCCGCCCGGACCACCGCCGCGGCACCCAGCAGCGCGACCGTCGCCCCCGCGGCACCCGCGGCGGTGGCGTCCTTGCGCCCCAGCCGCCGACCCGCGACCGTGTGCCGACCCGCGACCTCCTGCAGGAGCTCGGCCAGCACCTCCTCGTTGGTCCACCGCGGCCGCCAGCCCGCCGCGTGCAGCCCGCTGACGCTGACCACCCACGGGTGCATCGTGTACGCCAGGTCCCCGGCCGGGGAGGGCGTCAGACCGATCCGGTGCAGCCGGGCCGCGGCACCCAGGGCGACCGCCGAGGGAAGCTCCATGCGGCGGATCCCGCTCAGCTCCTCGACCTCCTCCTGCTCCAGCCAGCCCTCGCAGCCCACCGCGAGCTCTCCCTCGACCTTCTCCAGCGCCGCGTACTCCAGCGCGCTGACCAGGTCCTCGACGTGGCAGAACTGCCAGGTGGGGCGGGATCCGGCGACCACGAGCAGGCGCGGGGATTCGAAGTACCGGGTCAGGGCGGTGTCGGTGCCGCCGACCAGCACCGCGGGGCGGATCACGGTGACGTTCAGGCCGGGGTGCGCCCGCGGGGCCCGCCGGCCCAGCCGTTCGATCTCCAGCAGGTCCCCGACGCCGGTCGCCTCCGCCGTCGCCCGCAGCTCGGAGTCCTCGGAGAGCGGGATGTCGTTGTCGGGCAGGGCCCCGTAGACCATCGCGGAAGTGCACAGCACGACCCGGTGCACCCCGGCCGCCGCGGCGGCCGTCAGCACGGTCTGGGTCCCGCGCACGTTGTACGCCGTACGGGCCGCCGGGTCCGTCTCCAGATCCAGGTCCAGCGCCAGGTGCACGACGACGTCGGCGCCGCGCAGCTTCTCGGCGATCGCCGGGTCCCGTACGTCCAGGACGTGCCACTGCGCGGCCGCACAGTCCCCGCGCCGCTCGTCGATCGCCACGACCTGCTTGACCTCGGCGGAGGTCACCAGGCGGCTGACCAGGGCCGCGCCGACGCCCGACGCGGCGCCGGTCACGGCGATCACCGGGCCTCGCACGGCCGGGTTTCGCGGCTGGCGAACGTCGTGCGCGTTGTCACGCTCTGGGCGGTTTTCGGGGTCGGGCGTCACGCGGCTGTCCTTATCCGAGCTGTACTTGTCCAAAGGGTGCGGATCTGGGGAACTCACCGGGCGTCTCCAGCGGTTGTCTTCAGTAGGGACGCGCCGTGACGCGTACCCACCAGGTGATGTCCATCCTGCCGCAGCCCAGGAGTCGGCGGAGCACCGAGCCCGTAAGCGGCTCCGGTGTCTACGCTGGGTGGTGTTGTCGGACCATTGCCCGTCGGCACCCGCCGGCGGCCCTACGAGCCGAGGAAACCCGTGAGCGACACCCCATTCGGATTCGGCCTTCCGCCGGAGGAGCCGGAAGACGGCGACGAGGGCAAGAAGAAGGGCAATCAGGGCGGCCAGGGCGGCCCGGCGAATCCGTTCGGGTTCGCCGGCACGGGCCTGCCCGGAGGCGCGGGCGGTCCCGGCGGTGCGGACAACCCGTTCGCGGCGATGTTCGGCTCGATGAACCCGAACGACCTCGGCGCGGCCTTCCAGCAGCTCGGCCAGATGCTCAGCTACGAGGGCGGTCCCGTGAACTGGGACATGGCCAAGGACATCGCCCGCCAGACGGTCGCCCAGGGCACGGCGGACGGCGTGAAGGACGTCAGCGTCGGCGTCGCCGAGAAGTCCGCCGTCCAGGAGGCCCTGCGCCTCGCCGACCACTGGCTGGACGGCGTGACCTCGCTGCCCTCGGGCGCCGCCACGGCCGTCGCGTGGAGCCGCGCCGAGTGGGTCGAGGCGACCCTCCCGGTGTGGAAGGAGCTCGTGGACCCGGTAGCCGAGCGGGTCGGCGCGGCCATGGGCGGCGTGCTGCCCGAGGAGATGCAGGCCATGGCGGGCCCGCTGCTCGGGATGATGCGCTCCATGGGCGGGGCCATGTTCGGCCAGCAGATCGGCCAGGCCGTGGGCGTGCTCGCGGGCGAGGTCGTCGGCTCGACCGACATCGGGCTGCCGCTGGGCCCGGCCGGCAAGGCCGCGCTGCTGCCGCTGAACATCGAGAGCTTCGGCAAGGACCTGGGCGTCCCGGCGGACGAGGTGCGGCTGTACCTGGCCCTGCGCGAGGCGGCCCACGCCCGGCTCTTCGCGCACGTGCCGTGGCTGCGCTCGCACCTGTTCGGCGCGGTCGAGGGTTACGCCCGCGGCATCAAGGTCGACACCTCGAAGCTGGAGGACGTGGTCGGCCAGCTGGACCCGTCGAACCCGGAGCAGCTGCAGGAAGCGCTGCAGGGCGGCATGTTCCAGCCGCAGGACACCCCCGAGCAGAAGGCCGCGCTGGCCCGCCTGGAGACGGCGCTGGCGCTGGTCGAGGGCTGGGTCGACGCGGTGGTGCACGAAGCCGCGAAGCCGCGCCTGACCTCGGCGGACGCGATGCGCGAGACCATGCGCCGGAGGCGCGCCTCGGGCGGCCCGGCGGAGCAGACCTTCGCGACGCTGATCGGCCTGGAGCTGCGCCCGCGCCGGCTGCGCGACGCCTCGCGGCTGTGGGCCTCGCTCACCGACGCGCGGGGTGTGGACGGCCGCGACGGGCTGTGGGAGCACCCGGACATGCTGCCGACGGCCTCCGATCTGGACGACCCGGACGGCTTCGTGCACCGCGAGCAGCTCGACTTCTCCGAGATCGACAAGATGCTCGGCGAGGCCGCCCGGAAGCGCGACGAGGACGGCGACGAGAAGAAGTGAGCCTGCACGAAGACGCGGTCCTCGTACTCAAGGGCTACGAGGACCAGCCCGAGCTCCGCGATGTCTACCTGGGGCACCTGGCGGCCCATCCGGACGGGGTCTACAAGCCCTGCGGGGCCGGGCACATCACCGGCAGCGCGCTGGTGATCGACCCTGAGCGGGAGCGCGTCCTGCTGACCCTGCACAAGAAGCTGGGCATGTGGCTGCAGATGGGCGGCCACTGCGAGCCCGGCGACGCCACCCTCGCCGGGGTGGCGCTGCGCGAGGCCCGCGAGGAGTCGGGCATCGTGTCCGGGCTGAGCCTGCTGCCCGGCGGGCCGGTCCGCCTCGACCGGCATCCGATCCCGGCGCCCTGCAACTGGCACCTGGACGTGCAGTACGCGGCGCTGGCGCCGGCCGGTGCGGAGGCGGCGATCAGCGAGGAGTCCCTGGACCTGCGCTGGTTCCCGTACGAGGAGGTGGCGGCGGTGGCCGACACCTCGGTCGTGCGGCTGCTGGAGGCGACCTTGGCGCGGCTCGGCGCGTGAGATCGCGCGGGTCACCGTGACATCGCGCGACACCGTGACATGAGGAAGGGGCGGCCCCGGATGCCCGGGACCGCCCCCTCTCCGTACCATCACCGGCCTTCGCCGTGCGGCTAGTTCCAGGCGTTGTTCTGGTTCTGCGCGTGCGAGCCGTGCTGGCCCATGCCGAACTGCGCCGCGGCGCCCTGGCCGAGCTGGGCGTTCTGCGGCGGCAGCACCTCGCTGGGCTGCACGAGGGCGAACCCGGTGCCGAGGAAGCTCAGCTCCCAGCCCTCGCCGGTGTTGCCGCGCCGGCGCCAGACGCCGGTGGAGTGCGTCTGGGCCTGCATCTGCACCCGCAGCGAGGTCGACCACGCGACGATCGCGTCCGCGTCCGCGTTGACGTACTTGTCCGGCGTGACCTGCATCATCAGCGGCTGCCCGGAGGTCATCAGCGCGACCTTGCCGCGGCCGGTGATGTTGAGCTGGTACTTGCCGGACCCGGAGATTCCGTACTGGCTGTCCACCGCGATGGCCTCGGTGTGCAGGGTGGAGTCCAACGCCAGCACGTAGCTGCTGTCGACCGTGAGGCCGTCCTGGTCCACGTCCACGACGTGCACGTACTGGGCGAGGTTGGCGAGGTAGACCGTGCCCTGCCCGGAGCAGCGCATGAGGTCGAGGCCCTCGCCGGTGCGGGCGCGGGCGGTGCGCTGGGTGGTGCTCTGGTACTCGCCGTCGAAGTCGACGATCCCCTGGTAGGCGACCATCGCGCCCTTGCGGGCGAGCACGTCGTCGTGGCCGGTCAGCGAGACCCGCAGGAGCTGCGGGTTCTGGACGGCGTACCGCTCCTGGGACTGCGCCTCGGCGTGGGCGAAAAGTGCGCTCTGCATGATGTGTCCGCTCCCCCTCAGCCCCGGGCCCGGAGCCGGTCGGTGCTGTCCTCGCTGGGCTGTACGACGACGATTCCCTGGCCGGAGAAGGCCATCTGGTAGGCCTCCCCGCTGCCCCGGCCGATCATCGACGAGGCCTTGAAGCTGCGCTTCCCCTTGACCTTGAGGTTCGGCGACCAGGCCACGAGCGCGTCCGGGTCGACGTAGGTCTCGTCCTCGCCGCGGCCGCAGTCGACCACGATCGGGGTGCCGCGGGAGGTGATCGCCACCCAGCCGGAGCCGGCGACCTGCACGTTGAAAAGGCCCTGACCGGCGAACTTCGCCATGCCCTTGACCCGCTCGACGCCCCACTGGAGGTGGGCGTCGAAGGCGAGCAGGTTGGTGCCGTTGACGCAGAGGGCGTCGTTGTTGAGGTTGATGACGACCACGTCGGCGCCGTAGTCGGCGAGGTAGAGCAGGCCGTCGCCGGTGCACTTCATCAGCGGGGCGCCCTCGCCGGTGAGCCATTGCGAGGCCATCTGGCGGACGGCCGGCGGGTTGGGCTCGTACTGCACGAAGCCCTCGTACGCGACCATCGAGCCGGTGCGGGCGAAGAGGTCCTGGCCGCTCTGCATGGCGACCTTGAGCATGGCCCGGCCGTGGTTCTCCATGCGGGCCGTGACGGGGGTCGGGGCGTAGCCCGCGAGCTGCTGGTTCATTGCGTTCATGTCGGGCTCCCTCAGACCTCGTACGGCTGGACGACGATGAAGTTGCCGGGAGCGCCGCGGAACTGGAGGTTCACGGTCTCCCCGCTGTGGCCGGGGTAGGCATTGCGCCGGAGCCGGACCTGACTGGAGATGATCACCTGTGAAGCGGCCGACCACGCCACGATGGCGTTGCTGTCCGCGAAGGTGGTCGGGGTGACGGGGAGGACGACCGGGACGCCGTGCGTCTTGACGATCACGGTGCCGGTCCCCTGGAACTGCATGGTGAACAGGGCGCCGCCGGGGATGCCGTGGCCCTCGATGCGGCGGACCTCGTGCTGGAGCGACTCGTCGAAGGCGAGGACGCTCTCGGCGGAGACGCAGATTCCGTCGCCCTGGAGCTCGATGGCGTGCAGGTGGGCGCCGTTCTCGGCGAGGAATACCTGGCCGCGGCCGGTGCAGCGCATCAGCTGCATCTCCTGGCCGGTGGCGTTGCCGACGATGCGGCCGGCGAAGCCCGCGCCCTTGTAGCTGAAGTCGACCTTGCCCTGGTACAGGACCATGCTGCCCTGGCGGGCCAGGACGGCCTGGCCGCCCATCGACAGGTCGACGCGCATGAGCTGCTGGTTCTGCGGGGTCCAACGGGCGCCCGTGGGGGCTTCCTTGTACGGCTGGAGCGCGGCGGCGAGACCGGCCGCGGCGGGGGCGGCGCCCTGCGGTGCGTAGCCGGGCTGCTGGCCGCCAGGGGGGTACTGGCCGGGAGCCTGTCCGGGGAACTGACCCGGGACCTGCCCCGGCATCTGCCCGTACGAGGGCTGCTGCCCGTAAGGGGCGGGGGCCGGAGCGGGCGGGGGGACCTGGCCGTACGAGGGCTGCTGCGGCGGCTGGCCGTACGGCGCGGGGGCGGGCGGGGCGAGCGGCGCGGCCATGGTGGGCGCGCTGTGCTGCGGGTACGCCTGCGGCTGCGGGGCGGGCGCGGGAGCGGTCGGCGCGCCGAAGGAGGGTGCGGGGGCCGGGGCCTGCGGCGGCGGGGCCTGCGCGGGGGCGCCGAACGACGGCGCCGGAACCTGCGGGGCGGGCGCGGCCGCCTGCGGCGGCGGGGCGAACCCGGGCGAGGCGCCCGTCTGCGCCGGGGCCTGCTGCTGCGGCTGCTCCTCTTCGGCGACCTCGCCGCCGAAGTTCTTGAGCAGAGCGGCGAGTCCGCCGTCGAAGCCCTGGCCGACGGCGGCGAAGCGCCACACGTCCTTGAGGTAGAAGTCGCCGAGCATCACGGCCCGCTCGGTGGTGAACTCCGCACCGGTGAACGCATACCGGACGACTTCCTCGCCGCCCGCGACGATCCGGATGTAGCCCGGGCCGATCTGCGCCATCTGCCCGGCGCCGTCGATGGTGGCGGTGAACGACAGCTTGTGGATGGACGCCGGCACGCGGTCCAGGGTCACCCGGAAGGATTCGGTGTCTCCGGCCTGCGCACCGAGCTGCTGGATGGACTCCTCGGGCGACTTCGGCTGGTTGAAGAAGACGAAGTAACGGTCGTCGGACAGCTGCTCGTTCGCGTCGAGACCGAAACAGCTGATGTCGAAGGTGAGACCGGGCCCGGCGATCTTGACGCCCACGTACAGATCGGTGCCCGCCGTCAGATCACTGATCTTGGCCTTGTGGCCCCGTTGGAATTCCCTGCCCATACGTAACGACCGTCCCCCATCCCGACTGTGATTGCGTGCCGCTCAGGCTAACGGCAACTGCCGACATCCGGCCAAGTCGGTACCGACCCGGTACATATCACCGTGAGTGACGGGCCGGTGGGAGCCGGGCTATTCGTCGCGGGCGGCGGGGACCTTCGGGAGGCGCTCGGCGGCGACGATTCCCTCCAGATATCCGCGGGCGCGCTCGGTCCGGGGGTAGGCCTCCAGCAGCTCCCAGAAACGGGGGCCGTGGCCGGGTACGAGCAGGTGGGCCAGTTCGTGCAGGAGTACGTAGTCGACGACGTACTCCGGCATCCCCTGGAGGCGGTGGGAGAGCCGGATGCTGCCTTCGGCCGGGGTGCAGGAGCCCCAGCGGGTGTTCTGGTTGGTGACCCAGCGGACCGAGCGGGGGCGGGCGCGGCCGCTGAAGTACTGCTCGGACAAACGCTCGGCGCGCTCGGTCAGTTCCGCGTCGCCGAGGGTGCGCTTGCTCTCCTGCGCGGCCAGCTTGTCGAGCATGACGCCCACCCAGCGCTGCTCCTCGGCCTCCGACATCCGGGCAGGGATGAGGACGACCGTACGGTCACCCTCGCGATAGGCGGATACGGTCCTGCGGCGGCGCGCGCTCCGGCGGACTTCGACGGCGCGCTGCGGTGGGTCGGCGGACACGCCACGACGGTACCCGGTAGCCGTGGCGGAAGTCCCGCCCGTCCGGGGGTCGAACGTGATCGGGTCACAGCCGCCATCCGGAACACCCCATTTCTCCATCTCATATGCCTAATACACCTCGCCTGTGGACAAATTCCCGCACGGAATGCGGAGGACGGGCAGTGTTGCGGGAGAGCGGAAAGAAGCGGCGCGGTTGCGCACGTGAAATCGAGGGGGGATTGCCGTGTATCCGAAGGTGAAGCCGGCACTGGCGCGGGCCTGGCGGGATCTTCAGACGGTTCAGTTCGGGGTGACACCCGCCCACGCGGTGGTGCTCGGCCCCGTCGACACGGCGACGGGGGCGCTCATCGACCGGATCGACGGGACGCGGCGGATGGAGTTGTTGCGGGCCGAGGCCTCGGGGATGGGGTTGCCGGACGGCCAGGCCGACGAACTGGTCCGGCGGCTGGCGGGGGCCGGCCTGCTCGACGACGCCACGGCGGGCGGCCCGCGCGCCCAGGCCGTGCGCAAGCGTCCGGAGACCTTGGAGCGGCTGGCGCCCGATCTCGGCTCCCTCTCCCTGGTCCGCCGGGAGCCGGGCGGTGACTTGGCGGGTATCGCCGCGCGCCGGGCGATACGGGTCCAGGTGCGCGGGGGCGGCCGGGTCGGCGCGTTGATCGCCGCGGTCCTGTCGGGAGCCGGTGTGGGCGGGGTCGACGTGCTCGACGGTGGCCGGGTGGAGCCGGGGGACGTGGCGCCGGGCGGGCTCGGGCCGGGGAGCGTGGGGCGGCTGCGGGCAGAGGCCGCGGGCAGGCTGGTGCGCGAGTCGGCGCCGGGGCGCGCGCCGCGGGCCGGGGAGAACGATGGCCCGGAGCCCGGGCTCGCCCTGGTGGTGGTCGCGCCCCGCGACGGGCTGCAGGCCTGGGCCCCCGATCCGGACACCGCGGCCGGCTGGGTGGCGACGGGCATCCCGCACCTGTACGCGGGGGTGCTGGAGGGCACCGGGCTGGTGGGGCCCCTGGTGCTGCCGGGTGCGACGGCGTGCGCGGGGTGCATGGAGCGCGAGCGCGTGGACCTGGATCCGGCCTGGCCGAGGATGCTGGTGCAGTGGCGGTCGGCCCACCGCCGCCGGGTGGGCGCAGCGTGTGATCTGGGCCTGGCCACGGCGGTGGCCGGCCTGGCCGCGGCCCACGCGCTGTCCTTCCTCGACGGCCAGCTGCCCGCTTCCACCGCCTCCCGCTGGGAGGCCGCGCTCCCGGCCCTGCACTGGCAGCGCAACCCGGTCGGGCCGCACCCCGACTGCCCCTGCGGCGCGGGCGCCGGTCGTCCAGCTCTGCTCCAGCGCGTAGGAGGAGGATCGGGCGGGGATCCCGCGGAGGGGCCATGACAGGATGCGTGGAGTCGGAGGGGTCTTCCCGAACCGCCGCTTGCGGCGCAGCTGTCTGGGAAATGGAGGGGCGTATGTCTGATCTTCCCCGGAAGGCAGTCACCCGTACCGTCAAGCTGGCCGCGCTGCCGCTCGGCATAGCGGGTCGGGCAACCTGGGGGCTGGGCAAGCGGATCGGTGGCAAGTCGGCCGAGATAGTGGCGCGCGAACTCCAGCAGCGCACCGCCGAGCAGCTGTTCCGGACCCTCGGGGAGCTGAAGGGCGGTGCCATGAAGTTCGGGCAGGCCCTGTCGGTCTTCGAGTCGGCCCTGCCCGAGGAGGTCGCGGGGCCGTACCGGGCGGCGCTGACCAAGCTTCAGGAGGCGGCTCCGCCACTGCCCGCGGCCACGGTGCACCAGGTGCTGGCGGACCGGCTGGGCGCGGACTGGCGGGACCTGTTCGAGGAGTTCGAGGACAAGCCGGCCGCGGCGGCCTCGATCGGTCAGGTGCACCGGGCGGTGTGGCACGACGGCCGGCAGGTGGCGGTCAAGGTCCAGTACCCGGGGGCCGGCGAGGCTCTGCTGTCCGACCTGAAGCAGCTGGGCCGCTTCGCGGGTCTGCTGGGCCCGCTGGTACCGGGCATGGACATCAAGCCGCTGATCAAGGAGTTGCGCGACCGGGTCTCGGAGGAGCTCGACTACGAGCTGGAGGCGGAGGCGCAGCGGACGCACGCGGACGCGTTCGAGGGCGACCCCGATGTCGTGGTGCCGGATGTCGTGCACCAGGGCGACCAGGTGCTGGTGACCGAGTGGATGGAGGGGACTCCGCTGTCGGAGGTGATAGCCGACGGCACTCAGGAGGAACGCGACCGCGCCGGGCAGTTGCTGGCCCGGTTCCTCTTCTCCGGTCCCGCGCGCACCGGGCTGCTGCACGCGGATCCGCACCCGGGCAACTTCCGGCTGATATCGGGGCCGGAGGGCCGGTTGCGGTTGGGCGTGCTGGACTTCGGCACGGTCGACCGGCTGCCGGGCGGCTGGCCCAAGCCCATCGGCAGGTCCCTGCGGATGACGCTGGACGGTGATGCCGAGGGGGTCTACGGGCACCTGCGTGCCGAGGGGTTCGTGAAGGACTCCGTCGAACTGGACCCCGACGCGGTACTGGACTACCTGAAGCCGATCATCGAGCCCGCCGAGGCCGAGGAGTTCACCTTCACGCGGGCGTGGCTGCGCGGCCAGGCGGCGCGGATCGCCGATCCACGGTCCCCCGCGCACCAGTTGGGACGGCAAATCAACCTGCCGCCCTCGTACCTGCTGATCCACCGGGTCACGCTGAGCACGATCGGGGTGCTGTGCCAGCTGGGTTCGACGGTACGGCTGCGGGACGAACTGGATTCCTGGCTGCCGGGGTTCCCGTCCGCGGAGTGACGTAGGGGCGGGCGGTCCGGCGCCGGGTCACCACCAGGAGGAGTCGAGCCTGCCCTCGATCGCCCGGATGTTGGCCCGGGCGCAGTCGTGGCAGAAGTAGTGCCTGCTGCCGTTTTCCATGGAGCAGGTCCAGGTGATCGGAGCGCCGTCCGGAGACCGGGCACCGCAGCGCGCGCAGACGACGGGCTGGGCCTCGGATCCCGGCTTGGCGGGGTGGGGGGTCGGCTGGTCCACCTCCAGACGATATCCCCGTACGGGGCGGACAGCCCTGCGCAACGCACCGGGGGGACCGGTCCGTTCGGACCGGTCCCCCCGGGAGGTTCTCTCACTGTTCTTCAGAGCCTCAGGGCTCTTTAGTGCATGACGGCCATGGCCAGGGCGCGCCGGGCGCGCAGCGAGACGCGCTCGGCTCGCCGCTGCATGCGGCGGGCGGTGACCAGGCGCACGGCGTGACGCTCGGCGTCCGCCTCACGCATGCGGTCGCCCATATGGGCACGGGCCAGGGCTTCTGGGATGAGTTGCATTTCGCGGGTCCTGTTCTGACGCGAGGTGATCGCGCCTGCGGTGATGAAGTCTGCGGTGGCGGAGCCGTGCGGCTGCTCGCTCGTGGAGTGGGCGGTCATGAGGGCCTGCTTCAGGGGGTCGTGCGTGAGGGGGCGGTCGATGGTTCCGTGGGCGGTCATGCCGCAACCGGGTTCTTGCGCGGACGTCCACGCGGCCGCTTGCGGGCGACGACGACACCCTGGACGAAGAGCTCGCCACCCCAGACACCCCAGGGCTCGCGGCGCTCGGTCGCCCCGGCGAGGCAGGCCTCGACCAGCGGGCAGGTGCGGCAGAGGGACTTGGCGTACTCGACGTCCGCCGGGGACTCGGCGAAGAAGACCTCGGGGTCGAAGGTGCGGCACGGGACGGGTACGCCGAGGTTCTCGATGGCGTCGTCGAGCGCGGTCAGCGCGGTGAGCGGGGTCAAGGTGTGGTCCTCCGGGACTGCGGGCGGGGAGATCGTTTGGGTCTGCGGTACGGACGGGGCGTGCGCTTCGAGTTGCACGGTGGTTTCTTCCTCGTCTTGGTCGGCTAGTCGTTCCGGCTGGTCGGCCGGGTCCGGCTGGGCTGCGTTTCAGTCCCGAGGCCCTTCGCGTGCCGTCCCCGTTCGGGGACAAACAAAAGGGCCGCGGATCCCGGGTGGGGTTCCGCGGCCCTGAAGGCGCCGGCCTGATCGTGCGATCAGGCTGGATCACTCCAGGGTTCGAGCCCACGGAAGGCCCACATCAGGTGGTGCTGCTGCTTCGTCGTCTGCTTGTTCTGGGATCCGGCACCGGCTGCGGCGGCGAAGCCATAGGCGCCATGCGCCTGAGCTTCTGCTGCCAGTACTGCCACCGGTGCCTGGGTCGGTCGCTCATTGCGCTCGCTGACCGGACGGGTCGCCAGCAGGGCGGGGCTGTCAGCGGAAATCGCGGACACACCGGTACCCAGGAGGGAGACGGAACCGAGCAGGCAGGAAGCGTCGACCGAGCGATCGGTCATTTTGGTGAAGGTCATGAAGCTGGTCACTGGTCTCGCCTCCTCTCGGCGTCTCGGGGACGGGGCCCGGGGGCCTGTCCCATGCGTATTCGGATAAGTACAGCACGGATCCAGGGCTTCGGAGAAGCCACCGTTTCCGTTGCTAAGAACCTATGGGGATTCGCTGGGCATGTGCAAACTATTTTTCCGACGAGTTTCTACGCGTCGTCAGAATCCTCGGACCCGGGCTCCTGACCAGCGCAGATGGCCAGGACGTCGGCTCCGTACCGCTCGAGCTTACGTCCTCCCACGCCGGAGATCATCGAGAGCTCACCCTCCTCGGACGGCGCGGCCTCCGCGATCGCCATCAGCGTCTTGTCCGTGAAGACGCAGTAGGGGGGCAGGCCCTGCTCCTTCGCCTGGGCCCGGCGCCACTCCCGCAGCCGCTCGTAGAGTCCTTCGTCCATGTCGGACGGGCAGTCCTCGCAGCGCATCAGTTTCAGCTCGCCGGCGTCGGTCAGGGTCTTGCCGCAGACCCGGCAGAGCACCGGCCCGCGGCGCCCGCGCTTGCGGGCCGCGCGGTCGGCCGGGCCGCCCGGCCCCGTTCCCGGGGCCGCAGAGCCCGGCCGCAGGCCGTTCAGGAAGCGGCTGGGGCGACGGGAGGCCCGGCCGCCCGGGGCCCGGGAGAGCGCCCAGGAGAGGTTCAGGTGCAACCGCGCCCGGGTGACGCCGACATAGAGCAGCCGGCGCTCCTCCTCGACCTGCTCGTCGGTCTTGGCGTAGGTGATCGGCATCATGCCGTCGGTGAGGCCCACGAGGAACACGGCGTCCCACTCCAGGCCCTTGGCCGCGTGCAGCGAGGCCAGGGTGACGCCCTGCACGGTCGGGGCGTGCTGGGCGGCCTTGCGCTCGTCGAGTTCGATGGTGAGGTCCGCCAGGGTGGCTCCGGGCCGGGCCCGGGCGAAGTCCTCGGCGAGCCGGACCAGGGCGGCCAGCGACTCCCACTGGTCGCGCACCGCGCCGGAGCCGGCCGGCGGCTCGGTGGTCCAGCCGGTGGAACTGAGCACGGCCCGGACCTGGGAGCCGAGCTCGACGACATCGTCGAGCAGCGGGTCGTTCCCGCCGGACCGGGCGGCGCCGCGCAGCGCGAGGATCGCCTTCTGGACCTCGTTCCGCTCGAAGAAGCGCTCGGCCCCGCGCAGCTGGTACGGGACCCCGGCGTCGGCGAGGGCCTGCTCGTACACCTCGGACTGGGCGTTGATGCGATACAGCACGGCGATCTCGCCGGCCGGTACGCCCGCCGCGATCAGGTCCCGGATCCGCGCGGCGACGCCCTCGGCCTCGGCGGGCTCGTCCGGGTACTCGGCGTAGACCGGGTCGGGGCCGGTCTCGCGCTGCGAGATCAGCTCCAGGCGGTGCTCGGCGGCCCGGCCCTTGGCCTGGTTGAGGAGGCCGTTGGCGAGGTGGACCACCTGGGGGGTGGAGCGGTAGTCGCGGACCAGCTTGACCACGGTGGCCTGCGGGTAGCGGGTGCGGAAGTTCAGCAGGTGGTCGGGGGTGGCGCCGGTGAAGGAGTAGATGGTCTGGCTGGCGTCGCCGACGACGCAGAGGCTGTCGCGCTCGCCGAGCCACAGGTCGAGAAGCCGCTGCTGGAGCGGGCTGACGTCCTGGTACTCGTCCACGACGAAGTGCTGGTACTGGGCGCGGATCTGTTCGGCGATGTCGTGGCGGTCCTGGAGGATGCCGACGGTCAGGAGCAGCACGTCCTCGAAGTCGATCATGCCGCGGTCGCGCTTGAGCTGTTCGTACGTCCCGTAGATCTGCGCGATCTCGGCCAGGTCCCGGGGGGCTTCGCGGTCCGACTTGAGGGCGGCGGCCGGATAGTCGGCGGGCACGGTCTGGGTGACCTTGGCCCACTCGATCTCGCCGGTGACGTCGCGCAGCTCGTTGCGGTCGAGGCGGATGCGGCAGCGTGCGCCGGCCTCGGCGACGAACTGGATCTTGCGCTCCAGGAGTCTGGGCACGTCCCCGCCGACCGCCTTGGGCCAGAAGTACTGGAGCTGGCGCAGGGCGGCGGAGTGGAAGGTGCGGGCCTGGACCCCGCCCGCGCCGAGCCCGCGCAGGCGGCCGCGCATCTCTCCGGCGGCGCGGTTGGTGAAGGTGACGGCGAGCACACTGGCCGGTACGAGCTGGCCGGACCGGACTCCGTAGGCGATGCGGTGGGTGATCGCACGGGTCTTGCCGGTGCCGGCGCCCGCCAGCACGCACACCGGCCCGCGCAGGGTCGTCGCGACCTCGCGCTGCTCCGGGTCCAGGCCCAGGAGCACCGAGTCGGCCGAGTCGGCCGAGTCGGCGGCGGAGAAGGAGGGGGAGTGCGTTGCTGCTGTCACCCCGCCATGCTGCCAGGTCCGGAGGGGCGGGTGGGAAAGTTGTCCACAGGTCGCCCGTATCCGTAGTACTTGTCACATCGGTACGTGTCCCACCTGCCGCCCGGGAATGGCCGCGCTGTGGCGTACGTTCGAGTACTCGGACCACCGAGACCCCACGAAGGAGCGCGCAGCATGCAGGACACGGGCACCGTCACGATGTACAGCACGACCTGGTGCGGCTACTGCCGCCGGCTGAAGACCCAGCTGGACCGGGAAGGCATCGCGTACAACGAGATCAACATCGAGCTCGACCCGGCGTCCGCGGCGTTCGTGGAGAAGGCGAACGGCGGCAACCAGACGGTTCCCACGGTGCTCGTGAAGTCCGCCGCCGGCAACGAGTCCGTCATGACGAACCCGAGCCTGGCCCAGGTCAAGCAGGCCCTCGCCGTCTGATCCCCGCGCATCGGAGTGGCCCCCGCCCTGGCGGGGGCCTTCTGCGTCTCCGGGGCGACGGGCCCTCTGCGTCTCCGAGGCATCAGGCCCTCTGCGTCTCCGAGGCATCGGGCTCTGCGTCTCCGCGGCGTCGCAGGCCCTGCCCGCCCGCGGGCCCGTCAGGCGGCCGGCGGCTTCGGGAGGGGCTGGCCGTACCAGAGCTCGACCAGGCGGGCGGCGATGGAGATGCCGCCGGCCGGGGGGTGCACCTCGCCCGCCTCGATCGCCGCGCGCAGGTCGTCGCGGGAGAACCAGCGGGCCTCCTCGATCTCCTCGCCGTCCACCGTGATCTCGGAGCTGGTGGCGCGGGCCGTGAAGCCCAGCATCAGGCTGTACGGGAACGGCCACGGCTGGCTGGCCACGTACTCGACCTCGCCGACCTTGACGCCCGCCTCCTCCCACACCTCGCGGACGACGGACTGTTCGATCGACTCGCCCGGCTCCACGAACCCGGCGAGGGTGGAGAAGCGGCCCTCCGGCCAGTGCACCTGGCGGCCCAGCAGCGCGCGGTCCTGGTCGTCCGTGACCAGCATGATCACGGCCGGGTCGGTGCGCGGGTAGTGCTCGGCGCCGCAGCCCGGGCAGCGGCGGATGTGCCCGGCGGCCGCGACCACGGTGCGCTCGCCGCAGCGGGAGCAGAAGCGGTGCATGCGCTGCCAGTTCTCCAGCGCCACCGCGTGCACCATCAGCCCGGCGTCGCGCGGGTTCAGCAGCAGTCCGGCCTCGCGCAGGCCGGCCGCGCGGGCCGACTGGTCCATGCGGCCCGGCAGCGCGTCCTTCTGGAGCGCGAAGTACCGTACGCCGTCCTCGTCGGTCCCCAGGAAGTAGCGGTGGGTCTCGGTGACCGGGGCCTCGAAGGCCGGGGTCATCACGATGCCGGTGCCCCCGTCGGGGGTGTCGTCGATCAGGACCTGGCCGCCGGAGACGACGAACACACGGGTCGTCGGGTGGCTCCAGGCGGCGGCGAGCCAGGCCTCGTCGAGGCGGTGGTGCGCGGCGCGGTCGACCCCGCTGGGCGCGGTGAGCGAGATAGGGCGCTCGGTATGGATGCTCACAGGTACTTCCAACTCCCCCGGTGGTGGGACAGGCAGGCTCAGTGACTCAGGTGGCGTGTGGGTCGGGCGTTAGGCGTCAGGCATCACGCGTCAGCGGGTGTGCGGTGGGACGCGGCCAGGTCGCCCCAGAGGTAGGCGGTCGTCTCGACGCCCTTGAGGAGGAGGTCCAGCTCGACCTTCTCGTTCGGCGAGTGCCAGCCGTCGGACGGGACGGAGATGCCGAGGAAGAGGACGGGCGCGTGCAGGACGTCCTGGAGGTCCGCCGCGGGTCCGGAGCCGCCCTCGCGGGTGAAGCGGATCTTCTGGCCGAAGGCGCGGCCCATGGCCCGTACGACCGACTGCAGCGCGGGGTGGTCCAGCGGGGTCAGGCACGGGCGGGTCGGGGCGCCGAACGTGATGGCGTGGCGGATTCCGGCCGGGACGCGGGCCGCGACCCACTCCGTGACCGCCGCCTCGACGTCGTACGGGTCCTGTCCGGACACCAGACGGAACGACAGCTTCAGGTGGGCGGAGGCCGGCACGATGGTCTTGCCGCCGGGGCCCTGGTAGCCGCCGCCGATGCCGTTGACCTCGGCCGTCGGGCGGGCCCAGACGCGCTCCAGGGTGGAGTACCCGGCCTCGCCGGAGGCCGCGTGGGACTTGGCCGTACGGAGCCACTCGGACTCGTCGAAGGGCAGCTCGGCGATGAGCGCGCGCTCGGCGTCGGTGAGCTCGGCGATGCCGTCGTAGAAGCCGGGGACCGTGACCCGCCCGTCGTCGTCATGCAGGGCCGCGACCAGGCGGGCGGCGACGGTGGCCGGGTTGGGCACGGCCCCGCCGAAGGCGCCGGAGTGGATGTCCTGGTCCGGGCCGTAGAAGTCGATCTCGCAGTCGGCGACGCCGCGCATGCCGGTGCAGACGGTGGGGGTGGTCTCGGACCACATGCCGGTGTCGGAGACGATCACGACGTCGGCGGCGAGCTCGGCGGCGCGTTCCTCGACGAGGGCGCGGAAGTGCGGGGAGCCGGACTCCTCCTCGCCCTCGACGATGAGCTTGAGGTTCACGGCGGGGGCGGCGGCGCCGGTGGCCGCCAGGTGCGCCCGTACACCCAGGGTGTGGAAGAACACCTGGCCCTTGTCGTCGGCGGCGCCGCGCGCGTACATCCGGCCGTCGCGGACCACCGGCTCGAACGGGTCGCTGTGCCAGCCGTCCGCGAGGGCCGCGGGCTGCACGTCGTGGTGCCCGTAGACGAGGACGGTGGGGGCGGCCGGGTCCTCGCTCGGCCAGTGCGCGAAGACGGCCGGGGCGCCGGGGGTCTCCCAGACGTCGGCGGTCGGGAAGCCGGTCTCCTTGAGCTTCGCGGCGAGCCATTCGGCGCTGCGGCGTACGTCGCCCGCGTGCTCGGGCTGCGCCGAGACGGAGGGGATGCGCAGCCACTCGGCGAGGTCGTCGAGGAAGGCGGCGCGGTGGGTGTCGATGTACGTGCGGACGACGCTGTCCGGCTGGCTGTCGCTCATGCCCCGAGCCTAGCCGTCCACCTGAGGGTCACCGCCGGTGCCCGATTTGCCTTGGAGGATCCGCTCAAGGCGGGCCCGGTCGGGGAGGTCGCGGGGGCGGATCACGCGGCCGCTGCGGACGTGCAGGAAGGCGGCGGTGACCTGGCTGAGGGGGGTGCCCGTGGCTTCCGCCCAGGCCAGGCGGTAGACGGCGAGCTGGAGGGGGTCGGCCTCGGTGGTGCGGCCGGTCTTCCAGTCGACGATCTCGTACGAGTCGCCGTCCTCGGCAGTGGTGGTCTTGTACACGGCGTCGATCCGGCCACGGATCACGCGGCCGGCGAGGGTCAGCTGGACCGGGGCCTCCATGCGGTGGGGCGGCCGGTCGGCGTACGGGCTGCGCTCGAAGGCGGCCTTGAGGGAGGCCAGGTCGGCCTCGTCGGCGACCTCCTGATCGGAGCCGGGCAGCTCGGTGACGGGGTCGAGGACGTCGAGGAGCGGGAGCGGGAGTTCGTCGAAGCGGGACTCGACCCAGGCGTGGAAGCGCGTGCCCTGGCGCGCGGCGGGCTGCGGGGGCTTGGGCATGGGCCGGGCGAGGTCGCGGACGAAGCCCTGCTCGTCGGCGGCGAGCCGGAGCAGCTGGCTGGCGGAGAGCGCGGCGGGCAGCTCGACGTCGCGGACGGCGGCCCGGGCACGGCGGAGCTCGCCCTCCAGGGCGTCGAGATCCCGGTCCCAGGAGGCCACGGCCCGCGCCTCCTCGGGCACCAGCCCGTCGGCGTCGCCGCCCCATCCCTGCGTCCCGGCGGCGTCGTGGCCCGCCCGGGCCGCGGGGACCCGGGAGGCGGCCTCCGGCCAGAGGTCGTCGTCGTGGGGACCGGCAGGCCCGGTCCCGGTGTGCGGCTCCGCCGCGTGGGGGGTCGGGGCGGCGAAGGGCACGGCCGGTGCCCCGGCCGCCCGGTCCGGGGCGTCCGGCCAGGGGGCGTCGTCGGACCAGGGGGCGTCGAGCGGCCAGGCGCCGTCGTCAGGCCACGGTTCGTCCTCGTAGGACGGGTCCTCGCAGTCCGGGGGCCAGAGGTAGGAGTCTTCCTCGTCGCGGGCGGGTGCCGACCGCGGCGGGGGGACCTCCCGGGCCGGCCCGGCCGGGGCGGCGCCTGACGGCCGGGTCGCCAGGTAGGACTCGACCAGGGCTGCCGCGGCGCGGCGCAGGGCGAGGGAGGCCGGGTCCAGCGGGAGCGGCCACGAGTGGTCCGGGGTGGAGTCCGCGGACAGGGCCGGGTTCTCCGCGTCCGCCTCCGGTTCCTCCGCCCAGGCCTCGATCTCGCCGAACCCGGCCGCGCAGTGCTCGTACAGGGCGGACAGGAACGAGGACGGGCCGCGCCGCTTCTTCTGGGTCGGGCCCCACCAGTGGCCCGAGGCCAGCAGGAGGGAACGCGGGCGGGTGAAGGTCACGTAGCCGAGGCGGAGTTCCTCCACCGCTTTGTGGTCCTTCAGCGCGGACTTGAACGACTTCAGACCGGCAGAGGTCCAGGCCGGGTCCGCCGGCAGGGTGGGGGCGTCGCCGCGCAGGGCGTACGGGAGCACCTTCGCGTACGAGGTCCAGGCCTCCGGCGCCTTCTCCTTGGGGAAGGACCCCGCGCACAGGTCCGGGACGACGACGACGTCCCACTCCAGGCCCTTGGACTTGTGGGCCGTCAGGACCTTGACGGTGTTCTCCCCGCCGGGCAGGGCGTGGTCCAGGCCCTTCTCGTACTGGGCGGCCGTGCGCAGGAAGGCCAGGAAGGCCAGGAGGGTCGCCTCGCCGTCCAGCGCGGCGAAGCCCGCCGCCACGTCCATGAAGTTCGACAGCGTCTCGCGACGGCGGGCCGCCAGCGCGTGCGGGGAGGCGGACAGCTCCACTTCCAGGCCGGTCGCGGACAGGACGCGGTGCAGTACGTCCATCAGCGGGTCGGCCAGGGAGCGGCGCAGGTCGCGCAGCTCCTGGGCGAGGTGCGCGAAGCGGACCCGTGCCTCCGCCGAGAAGGGCAGGTCGTCGGGGGCCTGTCCGGCGCCGTCGAGGAACGTCTCCAGGGCGTCGGCCAGCGACACGATCTCCGCCGGGTCCACGCCTTCCACGGCCGCCGCGAGCCGTTCGTCCGGGTCGGCCTCGGACGGGGCCCGGCCCACCAGCAGCCGGGCACGGCGCCCCAGCAGGGCCAGGTCGCGCGCGCCGATCCGCCAGCGCGGCCCGATGAGCAGCCGCACGAGGGAGGCGTTGGCTCCCGGGTCCTGGAGGACCTCGCAGACGGCGACGAGGTCCGCGACCTCCGGCAGGTGAAGGAGCCCGGAGAGGCCGACGACCTCCACCGGCACGTCCCGGGCCACCAGGACGGCCTGGATCCGCGCGAAGTCCCCGGCGGACCGGCACAGTACGGCGATCTCGCGCGGCTCCGTCCCGGTGCGGACCAGGTGCGCGACTGAGTCCGCGAGCCAGTCGAGTTCCTGGGCGTGGGTCTCCAGCAGGGCGCAGCGGACCTGGCCGGCGCGTTCGGCTCCCGGCCCCGGGCGCAGCGCCTCCACCCCCTCGTGCATGGCGCGCAGGGGGGCGGCGAGCCCGTTGGCCAGGTCGAGCAGGCGGCCGCCGCTGCGCCGGTTCTCGCTGAGCGAGAGGCGGGTGGCGGGGGTCCCGTCGGCGTGCGGGAAGTGCGCGGGGAAGTCGTCGAGGTTGGCGACGGAGGCGCCGCGCCAGCCGTAGATGGCCTGGCAGGGGTCGCCGACGGCGGTCACGGCGTGGCCGCTGCCGGCGCCGAAGAGGCCGGACAGCAGCAGCCGCTGCGCGACGGAAGTGTCCTGGTACTCGTCGAGCAGGACCACCCGGAACTCGTCGCGCAGCAGAGCCCCCACCTCGGGCCGGGTGGTGGCGAGCTGCGCGGAGAGGGCTATCTGGTCGCTGAAGTCGAAGAGGTCGCGGGAGCGTTTGGCGGCGCGGTAGCGGCTGACGAGCTCCAGCAGTTCCAGACGGCCGCGCACGGCCTCGGGGATCTTGCGCAGGTCCTCGTTGGTGAGCTTGGCGTCGGCCAGCTCGCCGAGCAGACCGGTGTCGTAAGCACGCACCCGCTCCGGTTCGACCAGGTGCTCGGAGAGCTCCGCGTCGAGTGCGAGCAGGTCGCTGACCAGGTCGGGGAGGGACTTGGTGAGCGAGGGGTAGGGGCCGGGGGCCTCGCGCAGCACCTTGGCGGCGAGCTGGAAGCGGGTGGCGTCGGCGAGGAGGCGGGAGCTGGGTTCCAGGCCGATGCGCAGGCCGTGGTCCTTGAGGAGCTGGCCGGCGAAGGCGTGGTACGTGGAGATGCGCGGCTCGCCGCCGGCCGCGTCGGCCTCGGCCGGGGAAGGGTCGGGGTCGGTGATGCCGGCCCGCGCGAGGGCCTTGCGTACGCGCTCGGAGAGCTCGCCGGCGGCCTTGTTGGTGAAGGTCAGGCCGAGGACCTGCTCGGGCGCGACCGCGCCCGTGCCCACCAGCCAGACCACGCGGGCGGCCATGACGGTGGTCTTGCCGGACCCGGCGCCGGCGACGATGACCTGCGGGGCGGGCGGGGCGGTGACGCAGGCCAGCTGTTCGGGCGTGAAAGGGATCCCGAGGAGCTCTTTGAGCTGCTCGGGGTCGGTGAGGACGGGTGCACGCGCGGACACGTAAAGAGGCTAGCCGCCCCCGCTGACACTCCCGGACGCCTCGGGCCCGCTGCGGCGTCGCCCGCGTCACTCGACCGTCTGGCGGCCCTCGGGGCGGGCGCTGCACGAGCTGCGGAAGGAGCAGTGGTCGCAGTGCTTGCCGACGGCGGGCGCGAAGCGTTCGTCCAGGACGCGGCCGGCGGCGGTGGCCAGCAGGTCGCCGACCCATTCGCCGGAGGAGCCGCCCGGCAGCGGTTCCTGGGCCTGGATCTTCGGGACGGCGTCGCCGCCCTCCTTCTTGGGCGCGGGCTGGCGGAGCTGGACGAGCTCGGCGCCGCCGGGCGTGGGGCGCAGCCCGTCGAAGACCTCGTCGACGGCGCCTTCGCGCACGGCGAGCTGGTAGACGGCGAGCTGGGGGTGGCGGTCGACCTCGGCCTTGGTGGGCGAGGACTTGCCGGTCTTGAAGTCGACGACGTACGCGCGCCCCTGGGGGTCCGATTCGACCCGGTCCATGGAGCCGCGGATCCGCACGGCGTACTCGCCCGCTTCGAGCGTGACGTCGAACTCGTGCTCGGTGGCGACGGCCGCCCGGCCGCCGCGGTCGGTGGTGTGCCAGCGCAGGAAGCGTTCCAGGGCGGCGCGGGCGTTCTCCTTCTCCTGGGCCGACTTCCAGGGCGCGTCGAAGGCGAGGGCGTCCCAGACGGAGTCGAGGCGTTCCATGAGGACGGCCAGGTCGGCGGGGGTGCGGCCGGAGGCGACCTCGTCGGCGAGGACGTGGACGACGTTGCCGAAGCCCTGGGCGGCGGTGGAGGGGGCGTCGGCCTTGACCTCGCGGCCCAGGAACCACTGGAGGGAGCAGGTGTTGGCGAGCTGGTCCAGGGCGCTGCCGGAGAGGGCGACGGGCCGGTCCCGGTCGCGCAGCGGGACGCTGCTGCGGGTCGGTTCGTACAGGCCCCACCAGCGCTGCGGGTGCGCGGCGGGGACCAGCGGGCGGTCCTCGTCGTCGGTGAGCGCGGCGAGGCGGGCGAGACGGCGGGCGGCCGCGTCGCGCAGGGCGGGCGAGGCGTCCGGGTCGACGGTGGTGGCGCGCAGCTCGGCGACGAGGGCAGGGACGGCGAGGGGGCGGCGGGGGCGGCCGGTGACGTCGCGCGGGGGTACGCCGAGTTCGGTGAGGAAGCGGGACGGCTGGTCGCCGTCGTCGGCGGGGGCCTTGACGGCGGTGACGACGAGGCGGTCGCGGGCGCGGGTGGCGGCGACGTAGAAGAGCCGCCGTTCCTCGGCCAGGAGCGCGCCGGGGGTGAGGGGCTCGGCGAGGCCGTCGCGGCCGATACGGTCGGCCTCCAGGAGGGAGCCGCGGCGGCGGAGGTCGGGCCACAGGCCCTCCTGGACGCCGGCGACGACGACGAGGGACCACTCCAGGCCCTTGGAGCGGTGGGCGGTCATGAGGCGGACGGCGTCGGGACGGGTGGCGCGGGTCGTCAACGTGTCGGCGGCGATGTCCTCCGCCTCCAGTTGTTCGAGGAAGTTGAGGGCGCCGCGGCCGCCGGTGCGTTCTTCGGCGCGGGCGGCGGTGTCGAAGAGGGCGCAGACGGCGTCGAGGTCGCGGTCGGCGTTGCGGCCGGCGGTGCCGCCGCGGCGGGCGGAGCGCTCCAGGCGCTGGGGCCAGGGGGTGCCGTCCCAGAGGGTCCACAGGGCCTCTTCGGCGGTGCCGCCGCCCTGGAGCAGTTCGCGGGCCTTGCGCAGGAGCAGGCCGAGGCGCTGCGCGCCGCGGGCGTAGGCGGGGTCATGGGCGGTGAGCCGTTCCGGCTCGGCGAGGGCGCGGGCGAGCAGCACGTCGGAGGGGGCGGGCACCTTGACGCCGGCGGCGCGCTCCTCGTCGCGCAGGGCGCGGCCGAGGCGGCGCAGGTCGGCGGCGTCCATCCCGCCGAGCGGGGAGGCGAGCAGCGCGAGGGCGGCCTCGACGCCGATCCACCCGGCGTCGGGCTCGGCGTGCCCGGGGGCCGTCTCCGGCCCACCCGCCCCGGACTCCTGGGCGAACTCGCCCACGTCGCCGCCGCCCGCCGGGGCGGACGCCGCCACGAGGTGCGGCTCGGCCGGGTGCTCGCCTGCGGCCGACCGGCCGGCCGGGTCCGCGCCCGCGGCGCCGTCGGCCGGAACCACCGGGTCGCCGAACTCCGGCTCGGCCGCGGCCGCGGAGGGCCGGTCGGCCGGGAGCACCGGCTCGCCCGGGTCCGGCACCGCCGGGTCGGCGGAAGATCCGGCCGGCTGGCCCGCCGGGGCGGACGCCGCCACGGAGTGCGGCTCGGCCGGGTGCTCGCCGACGGCGGGCCGGTCCGCGTCTGCCGCGCCGTCGGCCGGGACCTCCGGGTCGCCGGACTCCGGCGACGCGGGGTCGGCTGAGGCCGCGGCCGCCGGGGCCGGGGCAGCTGCGGAGTCGGCGGGGGAAGGGGCGGGCAGGCCGGCGGCGGAGGTGGCTGTGGTGCGGAGGGCCGTGAGGAGGGGGGAGACGGCCGGTTCGTGGCGGAGGGGGGTGTCCGCGCCGTCGGTTTCGACCGGGACGCCCGCCGTGATGAGGGCGCGGCGCATCGCCGGGAGGGTACGGCCGCCCGCGCGGACCAGGACGGCCATGTCCTGCCAGGGCACGCCGTCCTCCAGGTGGGCCCGGCGCAGGATGTCGGCGATGTTGTCGAGCTCGGCCCCGGCCGTGGGGTACGTGTACACCTCCACCCCGCCGCCCTCCCGCACCGGTTCGAGGTTCCGGTGGGCGCGGACCGCCGCGGCCGGGAGCCGGGGGACCGGCATGCGGGTCGTCAGGAGCCTGGTGGCGGCCAGCAGGGCCGCACCCGAGCGGCGGCCCACCGTCAGGGCCTTGACCGCCGCGCCGGGGAAGGAGGACTCGAAGTCCAGGATGTTGTTGATGTCGGCGCCGCGGAAGGCGTAGATCGACTGGTCCGGGTCGCCGAAGGCGACCAGCGTGCCGCCGGTGCCGGTCAGCGCCCGCAGCAGCCGCAGCTGCGAGGCGTCCGTGTCCTGGTACTCGTCCACGTAGATCACGTCGTAGGCGGAGGCGAGGGACGGGGTGCGTTCCGCCAGCAGGACGGCACGGTGGAGGAGTTCCGCGTAGTCCAGGGTGCCCTGCATGTCCAGGACGTCCAGGTACTCGGAGAGGAAGGCCGCGGCCGCCTGCCAGTCCGGGCGGCCGATCCGCCCGGCGAAGTCGGACAGTGCCCCGGGGCCCAGGCCCAGTTCGCGGGCGCGGGCCAGGACGGCGCGGACCTCGTCCGCGAACCCGCGCGTGGTCAGCGCGGCCCGCAGGTCGTCCGGCCAGCGGATGGAACGGATCCGGCGCTGGCCCTCCAGGAGCGTGCGGACCATCACGTCCTGCTCCGGGCCCGACAGCAGCCGCAGCGGATCGGCGAAGAGGTCGGTGTCCTGGTGGGCGCGGACGAGGCCGTAGCAGAAGGAGTGGAAGGTGGTCGCCTGCGGAGCCCGCGCGCCGCCGAGCCGCAGGGCGGCCCGGTCGCGCAGTTCCACGGCCGCCTTGCGGCTGAAGGTGAGGATGAGGATGCGGCCGGGGTCCGTCCCCGCTTCGACCCGCGCTGCCACCGCCTCGACCAGCGTGGTCGTCTTCCCGGTGCCCGGTCCGGCGAGGACCAGCAGTGGTCCGCCGGTGTGGTCAACCACCGCGCGCTGCGCTGCGTCCAGGACAGGGGGATCCACCCGTTCCGGCCCGGTGCGCACGAGGCGGTACGCGTCAGGGGTCCGCGTACGCCGCCGTTCGGTGCGGTCGGAGGAAGAGGTGATCACGTGAGCTGCCGGTCCTGGTGGGTCTGCGGGTGTTGCTGCGTTTCCGGTGGGTCCGGATGCCGCCGTGACGGCTGCGGCCCGAGCCGAAGAGGCAACGCTACGGCAACCGGCCGACGCCGCGCAGTTCCTCTCCGTCCCTCGGACGGGCCTTCGCACGGGCGCTCGACCGCCCGCGCGGGCCGCGCATGGCCGAAGCTGTCAGATGTGAGCCTCGTCGCGGTCCCCGTCAGCGTCACTGTCTCCCTCGGCTCCGTCCCAGCGCGCCCGGCGCATGTCCAGCCGTGGCTCTCCGCCCGCCGTCAGGCGCAGCGGTGTGGCCTCGGCCCGGTAGTGCTCCAGGGCGCGCCGCTCGCTGCCGGGCAGCGGTACGCCGTCCGCCCGCACCACGCGCCACCAGGGCACGGCGCCTCCGTACAGGGCCATGACGCGCCCGACTTGGCGCGGCCCTCCCTCGCCGAGCCACTCGGCCACGTCCCCGTACGTCATCACCCGGCCGGGCGGAATGCGCTCGGCCAGCTCCAGCACGTGCTCCGCGTAGGCGGGCAGCTCCTCGCTCATTCGGCCCATGGTGCAGCACGTCGGCCCTCCGCCGGCGGAAGACGAGGTTCCGCACCGGCGCGCACCCTGATGCCCCGCTCCCCCGTCGGTCCGTGCCACCATCTTCCGGGCGGTGACTGGTGATACGTGATCAAGAAGAGACGGATGTGACGACGAAGGAGCAGGGTGTGAGCCCTCCGGACGGCGCGGCGGCGGACGACGACGCGCGCCCAGACGACGGCACCGCCCCACGCCCGGAAGCCCGGCCCGAAGCCGTCCCGGACGCCCGCACGGACGCCCGCACCGGCCGCCGTGACCCTGACGCCGGGAGCGGGGGCCCCGGCAAGGGCAGCGCCACCGACAACGGCTCCGGCAATGCCAACCGCGACGGCAACGGCGACCGCGACCGCGACGGCACCGAGGGCCCGCACGGGCACGCCCCCACGGCCTCCGACCAGGTCGAGGTCGACGAACCGCTGCTCGCCGCCCGCGTACACCGCCCGTCCGACCTCGTACGCCTCCTCGTCGGCCTGCTCGGCATCGCCGTCGTCCTCGCCATCGCCGCCTTCGCCCACGGCACCACCGTCGGCCTGGAGGAGGACATCAACAAGGGCACCGGCCAGGCGCCGGACCTGCTGGTCAAGGTCGCCGCACTGGTGTCCAGCATCGCCGTGCTCCTGCTGCCCGTCGCCTTCGCCATCGAGCGGCTGATCAAGCGCGACGGCCTGCGCATCGCCGACGGCGTGCTCGCCGCCGTCCTCGCGCACGGGGTCACCCTCGCCACCGACCTGTGGGTGTCCCAGGCCGCCCCCGACACCATCCAGGAAGCCCTCACCCGGTCCGCCGGCGCCGACGGGGCGCTCACCGATCCGGTGCACGGCTACCTCGCACCCGTGATCGCGTACATGACGGCCGTCGGGATGACCCGGCGGCCGCACTGGCGCGTCGCCCTGTGGGTGGTCCTGCTGCTCGACGCGTTCACGATGCTCGTCAGCGGCTACACCACTCCCTTCTCGATCATCCTGACCGTGCTGATCGGCTGGAGCGTCGCGTACGGGACCCTGTACGCCGTCGGCTCGCCCAATGTGCGCCCCACCGGGCAGCACCTCCTCGCCGGACTGCGCCGGGTCGGCTTCCAGCCGGTCAGCGCGATGCGCGCGGAGACGCCCGACGGCCCCGAGGCCACCGAGGTGAGCGACCGGGGCCGGCGCTACCACGTCACCCTGGAGGACGGCCCGCCGCTCGACGTCACCGTCGTGGACCGGGAGCAGCAGGCCCACGGGTTCTTCTACCGGGTCTGGCGCCGGCTCACGCTGCGCGGCATCACCACCGGGCGCAGCCTCCAGTCGCTGCGCCAGGCGCTGGAGCAGGAGGCGCTCCTCGCGTACGCCGCCATCGCGGCCGGCGCGAACGCGCCTAAGCTGATCGCCACCTCCGAGCTCGGACCGGACGCCGTGATGCTCGTGTACGAGCACCTGGGCGGCCGGACCCTGGACACGCTCTCCGACGAGGAGATCACCGACGAGCTGTGCCGCAACGCGTGGGAGCAGGTACGGGCCCTGCAGTCGCGGCGGATCGCGCACCGGCGGCTGACCGGGGACGCCCTGGTGGTGGATCGTTCCGGCAACGTCATCCTCACCGACCTGCGGGGCGGCGAGATCGCCGCGGGCGACCTGGTGCTCCGGATGGACATCGCGCAGCTGCTGACCACGCTCGGCCTGCGGGTCGGCGCGGAGCGGTCGGTGTCCTCGGCGGTGTCGGTGCTCGGCCCGGACGCGGTGGCGGACTGCCTGCCGCTGCTCCAGCCGATCGCGCTGAGCCGCTCGACGCGGGCGACGCTGCGCAGGTTGGCGCGGGAGCGGGCGGAGCGCCAGCGGGAGGCCGTACTGGAGTCCTCGCGGGCGGCGAAGGCGGCGCGCGAGGCGGACGCCGCCGCCAGCCCCGCCGCCGACCGCAAGGCGGAGAAGAAGGCGCTGGACGACGCGCTCGAAGGGGCCCGGGAGGAGGACCTGCTGAGCCAGATCCGCCAGCAGGTGCTGCTGATCCGCCCGCAGGCGCCGGTGGAGCCGGCCCGGCTGGAGCGGATCCGGCCGCGCACGCTGGTGTCGTTCATCGCGGGCGCGTTCGGCGCGTACTTCCTGCTGACGCAGCTCGCGCACGTGGACTTCGCGACCATCGTCGGCGAGGCGCAGTGGGGCTGGGTCGGCGCGGCGCTGGCCTTCTCGGCGCTGAGCTACTTCGCGGCGGCGATGAGCCTGCTGGGCTTCGTGCCGGAGCGGGTGTCGTTCCTGCGGACCGTGGTCGCGCAGGTGGCCGGGTCCTTCGTGAAGCTGGTGGCGCCGGCGGCGGTGGGTGGTGTCGCGCTGAACACGCGGTTCCTCCAGCGGGCCGGGGTCCGGCCGGGGCTCGCCGTGGCGAGCGTGGGCGCCTCGCAGCTGTTCGGGCTGGCCAGCCACATCCTGCTGCTGTTGTCCTTCGGCTACCTGACCGGGACCGAGAAGACCCCGGAGATGACCCCGTCCCGGACCGTGATCGCGGGTCTGCTGACGGTGGCGGTGCTGGTGCTGGTGGTGACGGCGGTCCCGTTCATGCGGAAGTTCGTGGCGACGCGGGTACGGGCGCTGTTCGCGGGCGTGGTCCCGCGCATGCTGGACGTGCTCCAGCGGCCGCAGAAGCTGATGACGGGCATCGGCGGGATGCTGCTGCTGACGGGCTGCTTCGTGATGTGCCTGGACGCGTCGATCCGCGCCTTCGGGGGCGGCCAGGCCATCAGCTACGCGAGCATCGCGGTGGTCTTCCTGGCCGGCAACGCTCTGGGGTCGGCGGCGCCGACGCCGGGCGGCATCGGCGCGGTCGAGACCACGCTGACGCTGGGCCTGATCGCGGCGGGGCTGGAGAAGGAGGTCGCCATCTCGGCGGTACTGCTGTTCCGGCTCATGACGTTCTGGCTGCCGGTGCTGCCGGGGTGGATCTCGTTCAACTTCCTGACCCGCAAGGAAGCCATCTAGCCTCCGGCTCGGCGGACGGGGTCCGGGACCCCGTCCGCCCGTGGGGCGCTGCCCCACACCGGGGCTGTGGGGCCCGGCTGTCCTGCTGCCCGGTGGGGCGCGCGCCGTACCCCCTACGGCGCTCCGCGCCCGCGCAAAGGCCGGCGGGGCTGAGTTCGGCTCCGGTTGAGGCGGGTTTGCTCCGGCGGGCCGAGGGGACCCCCGGATGGGTCAGCGCGGGGGCGGGGGTGGCGGAGGGCACGGAGGATGGGGACATGCCGAGAAACGTCCTGCGGGTCACCGCCACCGCCGCGCTCGCCGCCGCGCTGCTCACCACCAGCGCCTGCTCCGACGACGGTGACGGCGACGGGAATCAGCCGAAGGCCGACGGCACCAAGGGCGCGCGGCCCCTCAAGTGGGGCGAGTGTCCGACCCCCACCCCCCTGGAGGGCGGCGGCCAGGCCCCGCCCAAGGACTGGCAGTGCGCCACCCTCGACGTCCCCCTCGACTACGCGAAGCCCGAGGGCGAGACCATCCCGATCGCCCTGATCCGCGCGAAGGCCCGCGACAAGGACAAGCGCCTCGGCTCGCTCGTCTTCAACTTCGGCGGCCCCGGCGGCTCCGGCATCACCACGCTCCCCGGCGCCGCCAAGGAGTACGAGGCCCTGCGCGCCCGCTACGACCTGGTCAGCTTCGACCCCCGCGGGGTGGGCCGCAGCGTCCCCGTCCGCTGCGAGGACGACAAGCAGCTGGACACGTACTACGCCCAGGACTCCTCCCCCGACACCGCGCAGGAGGAGAAGGCCTACGCCGACAACATCCGGACGTACCAGCAGGCGTGCCAGAAGAACTCCGCGAAGGTCCTCCCCTACGTCGGCACCTCCAACACCGCCCGCGACATGGACCGCATCCGCCAGGCCCTCGGCGACGAGAAGCTGAACTACTTCGGGATCTCCTACGGAACCGAACTCGGCGGGGTCTACGCCCACCTCTTCCCGAAGAACGTGGGGCGGGCCGTCTTCGACGCCGTCGTGGACCCGACCAAGACCTCCGAGGAGGGGGCGCTGGGTCAGGCGAAGGGCTTCCAGCTCGCCCTGAACAACTTCGCCCAGGACTGCGTGGACCGCGGCGACGAATGCCGCCTCCCGGGCAGCACCGCCAAGGAGATCGAGGCGGGCGTCATCCAGCTCCAGAAGGACCTCGCCGCGAAGCCCATCCCGGGCATCGGCGACCGGCAGCTCACCGAGAGCTCCGCGACCAACGGCATCGCGCAGGCCCTGTACTCGCAGGAGCTGTGGCCGCTGCTGGAACAGGGCCTCGACGAGGCGGACGGCGGGCAGGGGCAGTTGCTGCTCGCGCTCTCCGATGCGCTCAACGGCCGTGACCAGCAGGGGCATTACAGCAACATCGGCGCGGCGAACACCGCGATCAACTGCGCCGACTCCAAGGACCGTTACTCGGTGGAGGAGACCAAGGCGAAGCTGTCGGAGTTCCGTTCGGCCTCGCCCGTCTTCGGGGACTTCCTCGGCTGGGCGATGCTGGCCTGCACCGGCTGGCCCGTCGCGGGTGCCTGGGAGACCCCGGACGTCTCCGCCCCGGGAGCCGCCCCGATCCTGGTGATCGGCAACACCGGCGATCCGGCCACCCCGTACGAGGGCGCCCGCAAGATGGTCGAGCGGCTCGGCCCCGGCGTGGGTGTGGAGCTCACCTACAAGGGCGAGGGGCACGGCGCCTACAACAGCGGCGACACGTGCGTGCAGGACGTGGTGAACGCGTACCTGCTGGAGGGGAAGACCCCCGCGGCCGGCGCGGTCTGCACGGCGGGCGCGACCCCGACCGGCCCCCCGACCGGAGCCCCGACCGGAGCCCCGACCGGTGCCCCCGTCTGACCCGCGCGCCGGTACGAGCCGCGCCCGGAAGTGCCGAATCCGGCACTTCCGGGCCCGGACGTGCCGAAGGGGCCGCCCCGGCCTCGCGGGTGCGGCCCCTTCGGGGCGTGCTCAGGTACGACCGGGCGTGACTAGTAGACCGGCTTCTCGGGCTCGATCTGGTGGACCCAGCCGATCACGCCGCCGCCGACGTGGACCGCGTCCGAGAAACCGGCGGACTTCAGGACCGCGAGGACTTCCGCACTGCGGACACCCGTCTTGCAGTGCAAGACGATGCGCTTGTCCTGCGGCAGGTCCTGGAGGGCCGTGCCCATCAGGAACTCGCCCTTGGGGATCAGCTTCGCGCCCGGGATCGAGACGATCTCGTACTCGTTCTTCTCACGGACGTCGATGATCTCGATCTTCTCGTCCGCGTCGATCCACTCCTTGAGCTGCTTGGGAGTGATCGTCGAGCCGGCGGCCGCCTCCTGGGCCTCCTCCGACACGACGCCGCAGAAGGCCTCGTAGTCGATGAGCTCGGTGACGGTCGCGTTCGGACCGCAGACCGCACAGTCGGGGTCCTTGCGGACCTTGACCTGGCGGTACTGCATCTCCAGGGCGTCGTAGATCATCAGGCGGCCGACCAGCGGCTCGCCGACGCCCGTGAGGACCTTGATGGCCTCGGTGACCTGGATGGACCCGATGGACGCGCAGAGCACGCCCAGTACGCCGCCCTCGGCGCAGCTCGGGACCATGCCCGGCGGCGGGGGCTCCGGGTACAGGCAGCGGTAGCAAGGGCCGTGCTCGGACCAGAAGACCGAGGCCTGGCCGTCGAAGCGGTAGATCGAACCCCACACGTACGGCTTGTTCAGCAGCACGCAGGCGTCGTTGACCAGGTAGCGCGTGGCGAAGTTGTCCGTGCCGTCGACGATGAGGTCGTACTGGCTGAAGATCTCCATCACGTTCTCGGCTTCGAGCCGCTCTTCGTGAAGGACCACGTTCACGTACGGGTTGATGCCCAGCACGCTGTCGCGGGCCGACTCGGCCTTGGAACGGCCGATGTCCGCCTGGCTGTGGATGATCTGGCGCTGCAGGTTCGACTCGTCGACCTCGTCGAACTCCACGATGCCCAGCGTGCCGACACCGGCCGCGGCCAGGTACATGAGGGCGGGCGAGCCGAGGCCGCCCGCGCCCACGGCCAGCACCTTGGCGTTCTTGAGGCGCTTCTGGCCGTCCATCCCGACATCCGGGATGATCAGGTGGCGGGAGTACCGACGGACCTCGTCAACGGTGAGCTCAGCAGCTGGCTCGACCAGGGGTGGCAGCGACACGGGGACTCCGTAGATGGTTACGTCTTAACGGTGGTTCTCTCCGTAACACTGCCACGCCCGTCTTCATTCCAAGACACCCGTCCCGATCCGTGAGACGATTTCGTCCCAGTACGCGGGCATTGACGCCCATGGATCCGCGTCCCCCGCCCCGCGCCGGTCCGTGAACCAGATCGTGCCCGCGCCTTGCCAGCGGGCGATCCGCATCGCCTCCTCCAGGTGCGTGCGCGGCACCCCGTGGACGAGGTGGCAGAACCGCTCCGCCGGGTGGTCGGTGGTCCACTCCGCCACCTGCGACCAGCGGTAGTCGGCCCAGGTCCCGGAGAAGGTGACCAGCTGGTCCGCGGCCTCCACGTAGCCCTCGTACGGGTGCGTGCCGTGCCCGAGCACGATACGGATGTCCTCGCCGAGGCCGCGCAGGGTGTCCGCGACCCGGCGCACCGTGGCGAGTTCCGCCTTGTCCGCCGGCGCGCCGGCGAGGTAGAAACCGCCGACCCCGTACCAGTCGCGGAAGCGGTGGGCGTCGGAGATCAGCTCCCCGAAGGACCGCTCGCCGTCACGCATCGCGAGATGGCCGAGGACGGTGCCGCCCGCCCCGCGCAGCTTCGCGGACGCCTCCGTGCAGTGCGGGTCGGGCCGCCCGCCCGGGCCGTCCGTGACGTTGAGCACCGCCCAGTGCAGCGGGGTCCCGGGGCGGGTCAGTTCGGCCCATTCGACGGGGGCGAGCAACGGGTGCGCGTAGCCGGGGATCCCGAGGCCGAGCCGGCCGGCCTCGGTCGCGGCGGCCGCCGGGGCCCCGGGCGGGGTGGTCAGATACGGCACGCCGCCTCCATCCAGATGTCCGCGAGGGACTCCTCCAGATTGATCCGGGGCCGCCAGCCGAGCCGGTCGCGGGCGGTACGGACGTCGGCCTGCTGCCAGGCCCCGCAGCCGTCGGGGTACGGGTACGGCTGCGGGGCCGCGGCCGCGAGCTGTTCGGCCGTCGCCTCGGACCGGGGGGAGCCGATGGCGGCGAGCCCGGCCGGGCGGCCGGGGTGCGCGTGCGACTGCTGTGGCCCACCGTGCGGTACGTCCAGCTCGTGCAGGGCGCCCCCGTACCCGGCGACCCGGGCCAGGACGGCGGCCGCGTCGCGCAGCCGGACCGCACGGCCGGTGCCGATGTTGACCACGCCTTGGGCGGCCGAGAGGGAGGCGGCGTGCACGGCCCGCGCCACGTCCCTTACGTCCACGAAGTCGCGCTGGACGCCGAGCCCGCTGAGCTTGAGCTCGCCGTCCCCGGACTGCATCGCGCGGCGCATGGCCTCGGCGAGCCGGCCGAGCGGGGATCCGGCGGGGGTGCCGGGCCCGACGGGCGAGAAGACCCGTAGTACGACGGCGTCCAGTCCGGACCCCAGGACCAGCTCGGTGGCGGCCAGCTTGCTGACTCCGTACGGTCCGCCGGGTCTCGGCACGGCGTCCTCGGCCGTGGACGATCCGGGCTGGCTGGGTCCGTACTCGGCGGCGCAGCCGAGCTGGACGAGGCGGGCCCCGCAGCCGCTGCGGCGCAGCGACTCGCAGATGGTGGCCACGGCGACGGTGTTGTGCCGGGTGAGCTCCCGGGCTCCGCCGCGGGTGGCGCCGGCGCAGTTGATGACGACGCCGGGGTGGACGGCGTCGAGGAAGCGGGTGAGCGCGCCGGGGCTGCCGGTGGCGAGGTCGAAGCGGACGTCGGCGTCGTCGCCGCGGCCGAGCGCGGTGAGCTGGACGGCGGGGTCGGCGAGCAGGCGGTCGGCGACGTAGCGGCCGAGGTATCCGTTGGCTCCGATCAGCAGCACCCTCATCGCGTGGCCCCTTGGTCGGTTGGCTGGCCGGTCATCTTCTGTTTCTCCTTGCGGGTGGGTGGATGGGGCCGCGCATGGGCGGATGCGCGGGACAGCGCGAGGACTGCGTGTACGAGGAGTCCCGCCGCTGCGGCGGGGGCCGCAGCGGGGACCGGGACCAGGGCGAGCGCCAGGGCGGCGGCGACCGGTCCGCGGTGCGCTCCGTGCCGGAGCAGGAGCCTGGTCAGGAAGAGCAGTACGGCGAGTGGCAGGGCTGCCGTGACCGCTGCTCCTGCGAGCGCGGCGGCTCCGGCGGCGGCCGCGGTGAACACGGCGACGGCAGCGAGCAGCAGCGGACGGGCCCGGTCGGCGAAGTCCTCCAGCGCGCGGCTCCCGGCGAGCCGGGCCCGGGCCGTCGCGGCGAACGCGGCGGCGGTCAGGTGGCCGGGGGCGACGGCCAGCGCGAGGCCGACGGCGAGGGCGGCGCCGTGCCGGTGCGCGGCCCAGCCGGCGGCGGCCGCGGCCAGCAGGTGCGCGGCGTAGGGGAACCGGCCCCCGGCTGCCCGCCCGGGCCACACCAGGGCGCCGACGACCGCGGCGACGGCGGCGGGCCCGGCCCAGGGCTGCCCGGCGGCGGCCGCCGCGAAGGCGAGGGCGCCGGGCAGCAGGGCGTACCCGAACCCCCGGAACGCCGGGGCCCGGGCCGGGATCCGCGCGGTCGCGGCGGCGGGAGCCTCTCCGTGCGGGGTCCGGGCGTACAACTCCTCGGCGAGCGAGAACACGTCCCGGTGGCGGAAGCGCCCGGCGGTCCGGTCGGTGATCCCGTGGGCCTCCAGCCCAGCGGCGATCTCCAACGGATCCACGGCCCGTTCGCACAGCGCGCGATGCCGGTGCAGCAAGGCCTTGACGGGATCCCCGCCGCCTCGCCGCCGGACCTTCTCGGCCGGAGCCTCACCCCCGGCCCGTTCGGCCCCGCCGGCAAATGCACCCTCGCCGGCCGTCCCGGGCCGCTGACCGGCACATCCGGCCTCGCCGGCCTGTGAGGCGCGGGGTCCGGGGCGGAGCCCCGGCAGCGGCGCCGCACCCGCGCTCTCTCCCGCCACGGCGTGCGGGTCGACGGTGGTCATACGGCGGCCTCCGAAGCCGAGGCGGCCGAGGCAGCCGGGGCCGCGGCCCACGACGGGCTGGTCCAGTGCCCCGGCACACGCGCCTCCGCGGGCTGCGCGAAGGGGATCTCCCCGTCCGGCCGGGCGGATCCGCCGGCCAGCAGCCGCAGGTAGACCTCCTGGAAGGCGGCCACGTTCTGCTCGACCGTGAAGAGTTCCAGGGCCCGTGCCCGGGCGGCGGCCCCGAGCCGCTGCGCCCGCTCGGGATCCCGCAACAGCGAGAGGCAGGCCTCGGCAAGGGCCCGCGGATTGCGCGGCGGTACGACGAGACCGGTGCCCCCGATGACCTCACGGACCGCGCCGACGTCGGTGGACACGGTGGCCCGGCCGCAGAACATCGCCTCGGCCAGGGTGATCGGGAAGCCCTCGATCACGGAGGACAGGACGACCACGCGGCCCGCGCCGTACGCCTCGGCCGGGGAGGGCGCCTCGGGGCCGCCGATCTCCTCGAAGGTGACGGGGTTCTCCCCGGCGGTGACGGCGTCGGCGGCCTCGTCGGGGAACAACTGCGCGGCCAGGGACCGGCAGTCGGCCAGGTAGCCGGGGGCCACGGCCGTGGCGAAGATCCGCAGCCGGGTCCGCGGCGCGGTCCGGCGGACCTCCGCTAATGCGTGCAGCAACGCGATGAGGTCCTTGGCGGGCTCTATCCGGCCGACCCACACGAGGGTCTCGGGGTCCCCGCAGTCGGCGGCCTCCCCGACGGTGGCGAATCGGTCCGCCTCCATCCCCGGGTAGACCGTCCGCAGCCGGTCCCGGGTCGCCCCGCACCGCTCCTGCCAGCGCCGGGCGTGCGCGTTCCCGGGGGTGAGCAGGTCGGCCTGGGCGTAGATCTCGCCGGCCAGCCGGATGTGGAAGGCCGCGAGCAGGGCCCGTACGGCGGGCCGGGCCTCCTGGCTCTGGTCGAGGTAGTGGGCCCGCAGCTGGACCCCGTACTCGGTGACCAGCAGCGGGACCCCGAAGAAGCGTTTGGCCAGCAGTCCGG
This sequence comes from Streptomyces sp. NPDC048269, assembly GCF_040652395.1. NCBI lineage: Bacteria > Bacillati > Actinomycetota > Actinomycetes > Kitasatosporales > Streptomycetaceae > Streptomyces > Streptomyces sp. NPDC048269. Next base: position 94,110 of record NZ_JBEZLW010000006.1, on the reverse strand, counting down.
GGAGCGCCGCCACCCCGCCCGCGGCCGCGTGGCAGATGTCGACCGCGCCGAGACCGCCGGGCTCCTCGTACCAGTCGAGGGACAACGGCCGGAGCATGCGCTCCAGTTCGTCCACGAACTCCAGCAGGTCCGGCACCTGTGCCGCCTGTACGGTGCGTCCCGCGCCGGGTGCCCGGCAGGCGGACTCGACCGCCCGCACCGCGGACTCGGAGCGCAGTGCCGCGCACAGACCGCCCTGGTCGCGGGCGAGTCCGGCGAGCCCGTAGAGCCCGGCCGCGAAGGCGGATGCCTCGCCGGCGCAGATCCCGTGGACCAGCTCCCGGAAACAGTCGCCGAAACGCCGGCGCTCACGCCGGCTGTACGTACGCCCGTCGTCGGCCGGAGCCCACAGGGGGGCGGTCCGGACGCGGGTGACGTGCTCGGGCAGGAGGACCCTGGTGCGTTCCTGCTCGGCGCTGCGGCTCAGTGCGTAGAGCTCGAACTCGTGCTGCGGGAGCCCGCGCACGAGCCGGTCGCACCACAGCCTCGCCTCTCCGGTGGCATACGGATAACCACCTTCCGTGAGCAGTCCGATCCGCACGAGTGGCACCCCCGATCTCCCGTTCAGGCGGTCGTCGTCGGTCCGGCGACCCGCCGCGGAAGAAACTCAAGCGGATATACCGAAGGCGCGACGGACGGTTGTCCGTCGCGCCACCGGAAGGGGTGAAGAGTCGTAACTTTCCCGTACGGTTCGCGTTCGAGCACGCTAGGAAAAGGGGGTGCCCTGCACGGAGATCGGGACGGGCCGGGTCAACTACCGGGGAAAACCCATGGGTTGGGCTGGCACTGGATGCCGTCGATGTCGAGGGACTTGGTCTGCTGCTGCATGATCGGGGCGAGCGCTCCCGGCGTCCGGCAGTTCACGTGGCCGTGTCCGAGCCGGTGGCCGACCTCGTGGTTGATGAGCATCTGGCGGTAGGCGAGCATCTGGCCGGGGCCGTACGTGGCCGAGCCCTGGGCCCAGCGGAACGCGTTGATCATCACCCGGTCCGTGGACGCGGAGTCGCAGGAGACGTTGTCGACGGTGGTGTCCAGCCCGGACTTCGCGCACCACGTCCCGGTGGTCCCGGGGCTGGCCAGGGTGATCACGAAGTCGGCCTCGCCGCCCGGCACCCGCTCGAAGGTCTTCGTGCCGCCGTGGCCCCAGCTGCGGTCGTCGTTGAGGGTGCGGTGGACGGCCTCGGCGAACAGCTGCGGGTCCAGGCCGAGGCCCTGCTCCACATCGACCCGGTAGCGCACGAGTTTGCCCTTGCCGGGGGCCTTGGCCACACCGGGCACGGTGTCGAAGGTGCCGGGCCCGGCGAGCTTCTCGTCGATCGGCAGCTGCTGCGCCATCTTCTGCTCGTACGTCAGCTCCGGCGCGGCCGGCTGCGAGGCCGCGGGGGCGTCCGGCGTCGGACGGCCGTCGGAGCGGGAGGTGGGGGCTTCGGCCCGGCCGTCGTCGCCGGCGGCGAGGGTGCCGTGCTGGGCGATCTCGCCGTGGTGGAGCACCTGGCTCGCAACGACGACGGCGACGACGGCGGTGACGGCCACGGCGGCGGTGACGGTGTAGGTGCGGACCTTGCGACCACGGCCGGAGCCGGAATCGGAACCGGGCTGCTCCGCAACGGCGTCGGCCGGCTTGCGCGGGCCGGGCACGCGGCGGTGCGAGCCGGTGGAGGTGACGGGATCGGGGTCGGGCGTCGGTGCGGGCGTCCGCGCGGGCACCGGCGCCGGTGCGGGCTCCGGCAGGGTGACCTGCGGGAAGCCCACCGCAGGGGTGCCGGAGGCCGGGGTGTCGCCGTGCAGCAGGGCGGTCGCGGTCCGGGCGCGCGGGACCCCGCGCCAGTCCCCGTACACGGAGCCGGAGCCGGAGTCGGGCGAGGCACCCCAGGCGCCGCCGGACTCGTGCTGCTCGGGGTGGCCGCCCGGAACGGGCCGCTGCTGGCGCACGTAACCCTGGTGGGTGACGGTGGGTTCGGGCCACCGCCGGGTGCGCGGCTCCTCGTACGGGAAGGAATCCGCGTACGGGAACGGGTCCTCGCGGGGCAAGGAGTGCTCGTACGACGGGGGCTGCTCGTACGGGAAGGACTGTTCGTACGCCACCGGTTCCTCGTACACCGGCGCCGTACGGGCCGGGGCAGGGGCGGGCGCGGGGGCGGGGTCCTTGCGACTATGTCGTCCCACGGTCCTCAGCCTCTGCCGTCGTCGGTGTCCAGGAGCAGCTCCCGGAAGGCGGATGCCACCACCTCGGGGTACTCCATCATCGCCACGTGCCCGGCCTGCGGCAGGCACAGCAGCCGCGAACCCCGGAAGGCGGCGGCGGCCTTGCGGGCCATACGGTACGAGACCAGTTGGTCCTTGCCACCGTAGACCAGCAGCGTCGGCGCGAGCACCCGCTGCGCCTGGCGCCACAGTCCGTGCTGCCCGCCGAGGGTGTAGGCGTCGACGATGCCGCGCGAGGAGCGGGTCAGGGACTCCCAGAAGTACGGGAGGGCCATCCGCCTCTCCATCTCCTCCACGGCGTGGAGGAAGCCTTCCGGTGTCACCCGCGCGGGGTCCCCGTAGCAGAGCTCCGTCACTCCCCGGGTGCGCTGTTCGGCGGTCAGCCCCTGCGCCAGCCGGCCCAGCAGCGCGCCCATCCCGGGTACGGCGAGGAGCGCGGTCGGTACGGCCGCCCGCTGCACGCGCAGCTCGGGCAGGGCGGGTGAGACCAGCGTGAGCGTGCGCACGAGGTCGGGCCGGACGGCGGCGACCCGGGTGGAGACGGCGCCGCCGAGGGAGTTCCCGATCAGGTGGACCGGCCCGCGCCCGGCGGCGTCGAGGTGCCGGATGACCACGCGGGCGAACGCGGTGAGGGAGTAGTCCCGGTCGGCGGGTGGCGGGGACCAGCCGAAGCCGGGCAGGTCGAGGGCCTCGCCGTCGACGGTGTCCTCCAGCTGGGCCATGAGGTCCGACCAGTTCTGTGAGGAACCGCCGAGTCCGTGGACGAACAGCGCGGGCGGCAGGTCCGCGCGCACGGGCGGACGCACCCGGACGGCCAGTTCCAGCCCGGGCAGCGCGACGGTGCGCAGCTGCTCCCCGTCGGCCACGCGGACGGCTCCCGCCGGGGAGGTCGCCTCGTCGGTGGACCGTACGCCGGGCAGCTCGGTCGAAGACATGCGGGCAATGTTACGAGACGATCACACTCCACTTCTTGTGTTCGCCGTCACAGCGGCATACGGATCCGCATAGCGGGGTATCCGCGATCCTCCTAGGCTCATAGGTGAAGAAGGAAGCGAGGGGAGTGGTATGACTGTCGACCCTGCGGAGCCGGACACCTTCCGGGAGCCGTTTCCCGAATCCATCGACCCCGAGGCCCCGGAGGCGGACCTGGCGGAGCAGCAGACCGAGGTGGGGCCGTCGGAGGACGACGACCGGGTCACCGGGGTGGAGCGCGGCGAGGCCAATGACGGTGACGCGGTCGAGCAGGCGAGGGTGGTGCCACTGGACGAGGACGACTACCGCTGACCAGCGCATCCGACCGGTCCGTACCGCGAGAAAACTCGGCTTGAACCCACCAGATTCGGTTACCGAAAAGTACGATGGCGGCGCGGCGCAGAGCGCACTGTGTTCTTAGAGAAAGTGGGAGGCGGCGTGACAGCCATCGAGCAGACCGAGGCAGCGCGTCCGCGGGGCACGCGACTGCCGCGCCGAGCCCGGCGCAATCAGCTCCTGGGCGCGGCGCAGGAGGTTTTCGTCGCGCAGGGTTACCACGCCGCGGCCATGGACGACATCGCCGAGCGCGCCGGGGTGAGCAAGCCGGTGCTGTACCAGCACTTCCCCGGCAAGCTCGACCTCTACCTGGCGCTGCTGGACCAGCACTGCGAGGCCCTGCTCCTCGCCGTGCGCACCGCGCTCGCGTCGACGACCGACAACAAGCTGCGTGTGGCCGCCACGATGGACGCGTACTTCGCGTACGTGGAGGACGAGGGCGGCGCCTTCCGGCTGGTCTTCGAGTCCGACCTGACGAACGAGCCGGCGGTGCGCGAGCGCGTCGACCGGGTCTCGCTCCAGTGCGCGGAGGCCATCTCGGACGTCATCGCGGAGGACACCGGGCTGTCCAAGGACGAGTCGATGCTGCTGGCCGTGGGTCTGGGCGGGGTCTCGCAGGTGGTTGCCCGGTACTGGCTGTCGAGCGAGAGCCCGGTCGCCCGGGACACGGCGGTCGGCCTGCTGACCTCGCTCGCATGGCGCGGTATCGCCGGATTCCCGCTGCACGGCTCCGAGGGCTGAGCAGCCGTTCGCTGCTGTTCGCTGCCAGCGTGTCCGCTCTGAGCGGTCCGCGTCCCCTCTCCGGGCTAATGTGGACCGCGTACGGCGCGGCTGATCGCGCGAACCGGATCGTCGGAGGGACAAAGCCGTGGAGGTCAAGATCGGCGTGCAGCACGCACCCCGGGAGATCGTGCTGGAGAGCGACCTGAGCGCCGAGGAGCTGGAGACCATCGTCGCCGCCGCGCTGTCCGGTACGGCGCCGCTGCTCAGCCTCACCGACACAAAGGGCCGCAAGGTCCTGGTGCCGTCCGACCGCCTGTCGTATGTCGACCTGGGCGAGCCGAGCGCGCGCAAGGTCGGTTTCGGCGCGCTCTGACGCGGCGGCACGTGACGTGCCGGGAACTGCGTGCAACGGCCTGGTGGTTGAATCCACCAGGCCGTTTCCGTTTCCTCCGCTTCGGGTAGGACCGCAGTGACTCGGTTTGCCCCGACGTGTGGGAGGGATTTCATGCTGCTGATGGAGACGTTCGGTTCGGCTCTGCTGGGGCTCGCCCTGTCCGCGACAGCCGCGCGCGTGCTCGCCAGCCGCCTGCCCGATCCGAGAGTGGTGCTGGTCAGCGGGGTGCTCGGGGCGCTGTTCGGGGCGTATCTGACGCACTTCGCGCTCGGCCCCGGGCACAACACCCTGACCGCGACCTTCATCGGGGCAGTGCTGGTGTCGGCCGTGGTCCTGTCCCTGCTGCTCCGGCCGGCCGCCGGGCCCCGCAGGCCCTCGCACAGGACTCCGTTTTCGCTCCCGTCGCGGGGCTGACCCCTGATCCTGAGCCCCGTCCTGATCCTGAGCCCCGCTCTGATCCTGAGCCCCGCTCTGATCCTGAGCCCCGCTCTGATCCTGAGCCCCGCTCTGATCCTGAGCCCTGATCTTTGACCCTTCACGCACGTCGGCCCCGGCGCGGAACCCTCCGCACCGGGGCCGACGTACGTACGGGCTTCTACGCGGCGAGGCCGAGGGCCGCCATCCGCTTGGTGTGCGCCTTGGTGATCCGGGTGAACATCTCGCCGACGGCCGCGAGGTCGAAGCCCGCGGCCATGCCGTCGACGCCGCCCACCAGCATGGTGGACAGCGCGTCGCGCTCGGCGACCACGCGCTGGGCCTGCGAAAGGGCCTCACCCATCAGCCGGCGCGCCCACAGTGCGAGGCGGCCTCCGCAGCGCGGGTCCGCCTCGATGGCGGCGCGCACCTTCTCCACGGCGAAGTTGCCGTGGCCGGTGTCGTCGAGCACGCCGAGCACGAGGGCGCGGGTGTCGGTGTCCAGGTGCGAGGCGACCTCGCGGTAGAAGTCACTGGCGATCGAGTCGCCCACGTACGCCTTGACCAGGCCCTCCAGCCAGTCCGACGGCGCGGTCTGGCGGTGGAAGTCGTCCACGCCCTTGGCGAACGGCTGCATCGCGGCCGTGGGCTCGGCGTCGATCGCGGCGAGCCGGTCGCGCAGCCGCTCGAAGTGGTGGAACTCGGCGGAGGCCATGGCGGCGAGCTCGGCCTTGTCGTCGAGGGTGGGCGCGAGCTTCGCGTCCTCCGCGAGGCGCTCGAAGGCCGCGAGCTCGCCGTACGCGAGCGCGCCGAGCAGGTCCACGACGGCGGCCCGGTACTGCGGCGAGGCAGAGGCGGTCGCCCAGTCCTGGGCGGCGATGCCCGCGGTTTCGGCGGGGGCGCCGTCGTCGGCGGGCGAGGCGTTTTCAACGGTCGACATGCTCCGCACAATAGCCGTCCGCATGGCGGCCCACGCCACCACACATCCACACCGCCCGTCCACGTAAACGCGCCGAGCCGGTGAATTCGCCCGACACAGCTGCGCGATTCCGGGGTACAGTGGTAATGCGCCTGCCGGATACTCGGCGGGCCATCCGAATGAGGATGCCCGGTCGGTGGCCCGATCGGCTCCAACCGACCCGCCCTCTGCGTGGTGCGTGCGTTCATGTGCCGCCACCCTTGAGGGGCCCCCTCAGCGGCACAAGCGCTTGAGCGAAGGCTTAGTGGTCCCGCGCAGCTTCGTATGTACGTCGCAGTACTGCAAGCCCGGCACGGTACGACCCCCCTCGCCGCCTCGCGCCGCGTCTCACAGAAGAGGCAGCACCCTGACTACGTTCCGAGACCTCGGGATTCTCCCCGAGACCGCCGAAGCCCTTGAGGCCGTCGGCATCGTGTCCCCCTTCCCGATCCAGGAGATGACCCTCCCCGTCGCCCTTTCCGGCACGGACGTCATCGGCCAGGCCAAGACCGGAACCGGCAAGACGCTCGGTTTCGGCCTTCCGCTGCTGGAGCGGGTCACCGTCCCCGCGGACGTCGAGGCGGGCCGGGCCAAGCCCGAGCAGCTGACCGACGCCCCGCAGGCGCTCGTGGTGGTTCCGACCCGCGAGCTGTGCACCCAGGTCACCAACGACCTCCTGACCGCGGGCAAGGTCCGCAACGTCCGCGTGCTCGCCATATACGGCGGCCGCGCGTACGAGCCCCAGGTCGAGGCGCTCAAGAAGGGCGTCGACATCATCGTCGGCACCCCGGGCCGCCTGCTCGACCTGGCCGGTCAGAAGAAGCTCGACCTGTCGCACGTCCGTGCCCTGGTCCTGGACGAGGCCGACGAGATGCTCGACCTGGGCTTCCTGCCCGACGTCGAGAAGATCATCAACTACCTGCCGCCGAAGCGTCAGACCATGCTGTTCTCGGCGACCATGCCGGGTGCGGTCATCGGCCTGGCCCGCCGGTACATGACGCAGCCGACGCACATCCGCGCCACGTCGCCCGAGGGCGAGGGCGTGACCGTCGCCAACATCAAGCAGCACGTCTTCCGTGCGCACAACATGGACAAGCCGGAGCTGGTCTCCCGCATCCTGCAGGCCGAGGGCCGCGGCCTGGCCATGATCTTCTGCCGTACCAAGCGCACGGCGGCCGACATCGCCGAGCAGCTGGAGAAGCGCGGTTTCGCGTCCGGCGCCGTCCACGGCGACCTGGGCCAGGGCGCGCGCGAGCAGGCTCTGCGCGCGTTCCGCAACGGCAAGGTCGACGTGCTGGTGTGCACCGACGTCGCCGCGCGCGGCATCGATGTCGAGGGTGTCACGCACGTCATCAACTACCAGACGCCGGAGGACGAGAAGACCTTCCTGCACCGCGTGGGCCGCACCGGCCGCGCGGGCAACAAGGGCATCGCCGTCACCCTGGTCGACTGGGACGACATCCCGCGCTGGCAGCTGATCAACAAGGCGCTGGAGCTGGACTTCCACGACCCGGTCGAGACGTACTCCACGTCCCCGCACCTGTTCGAGGAGATGAACATCCCGGCCGGCACCAAGGGCGTCCTGCCGCGCGCCGAGCGCACGCGGGCCGGCCTGAAGGCCGAGGACGTGGAGGACCTGGGCGAGACCGGCGGCCGTGGTGGCCGTGGTGGTCGCTCCGGCCCGGCCGCGGCCGTCGTCGTGGCCGAGGAGCGTCCGGCCCGGACCCGTACGCCGCGCCAGCGCCGCCGTACCCGGGGCGGGTCCGAACTGGGCGCCGAGTCCGCCGCCGTCGCCCCCGCGGCCGAGGCTGCGGAGGCTCCGGCCGCCGACGAGCCGCGCAGGCCGCGCCGTCGCCGGACCCGCGTATCCGCCGGTGCCGCGGTCGTCCCGGCCCCCGCCGGCGCGGTGGCCGAGGCCGCCCCGGTGACCGCGGTCTCCGTGGTCGAGGCCGCCCCGGTGGCTGCGGTCGCCGTGGTCGAGGCTCCGGGGGCCGTCGCGGTGGCCGAGGAGGCTCCGGTCAAGCCGAAGCGCACCCGCACCCGCAAGGCCGTCGCCGAGGTCGCCGAGGCGGCCGTGGTCGAGGCCCCGGTCGCGGTGGCCGAGGAGGCCCCGGTCAAGCCGAAGCGCACCCGCGTCCGCAAGGTCGCCGAAGCCGCTCCGGTGACCCCGGTCGCCGTGGTCGAGGAGGCCCCGGAGAAGCCCCGCCGGGCACGCGTCCGCAAGGTCGCCCCGGCCGCCCCGGAGCCGGACTTCCAGATGGCCCCGCCCGTGGAGCCGGTCAAGGCCCGCCGTACCACCCGGACCCGCAAGGTCGCCGAGGCCGCCCCGGAGGCTCCGGCCGCCGCAGTGGCCGAGGACGCTCCGGCCAAGCCGAAGCGCACCCGCACCCGCAAGGTCGCGGCCGCGCCCGAGGCGTAGGCACCGAGGCGCAAGCACGCCGCCGTTCGTACGTCGGCGTGAGCCCGGCGGCGTGAGCACCTCCCGATGGCCCGGTCCCCTGTCGCAGGGGGCCGGGCCATCGGTGCATCCACCTCCGCACCCGTTCGTACGGGCCGGTAACCTCGGGCCCATGAGCAAGCCGCCGCGCCTCACCCTGCCGTCCGTCGCCCGCGCCCGCCGCCTCTCGACCGACCGCGGCGACTTCGCCGTGCACGAGGCGGGGGAGGCCGCCCGCGGCACCGCCCTGCTGGTCCCCGGTTTCACGGGCAGCAAGGAGGACTTCATCGCCCTCCTGGAGCCGCTGGCCGCCGTCGGCTACCGGGTGGTCGCCGTGGACGGGCGCGGCCAGTACGAGACCCCGGGCCCGCGCGAGGAGTCGGCGTACGCCCTGGAGGCGCTGGCGCTGGACCTCCTCGCGCAGGCACGCGCGCTGGACGCCGGGCCCGTGCACCTGCTCGGCCACTCGCTCGGCGGGCTGATCTCGCGCGCGGCCGTACTGCGCGATCCCGCGCCCTTCGCCTCGCTGACCCTGATGAGCAGCGGGCCCGCCGCGATCTCGGAGGAGCAGCAAGCGCGCACCAAGCTGCTGGTGGCCGCCCTGGAGGCGCTGCGCGAGGACATGCCGGCGGTGTGGGCGGCGATGCGGGCGCAGGATCCGGAGGACGCCGTCCCGGACTCTGCGGAGCTGACGGACTTCCTGCGCGAGCGGTGGCTGGCCACCGTCCCCGAGCAGCTGATCGCCACGGGCCGGGCGCTGATCTCGGAGCCGGACCGGGTCGCGGAGCTGGCGGTCGTCCCGCTCCCCAAGCTGGTGCTGTCCGGCGCGGTGGACTACGCCTGGCCGGTGCCGCTGATGGACGACATGGCGGACCGCTTGGGTGCGTCGCGGGTGGTCGTCGAGGGGGCCGAACACTCTCCCAACGCGGAGAATCAGCAGGTCACAGCTGGCGCGCTGGCCGCGTTCTGGGACTCCTGCACCCTGTGGACCACTCACAGTCGTTAGCCAGTGAAAAAATTTCCTTAGCGTAGGGAATGTTTTCCTCCTACACTTCGTTGAACCCTCTGCAAGGAGAAACACCGACGAAGGGAGAAGCCCCGTGCGCTTCGAGATTCTGCGCCTGGACGACGTCGACGGATCTGCCGTGGACAGCACCGTCGTGGACGCGGCCTCCGTCAACCGGATCGTGCAGCAGGCCGCCGCTGTCGGCCAGCGCATTCTGATCCGACCGGCCGAGACGGCGTCCTGCTGACGCCTCACCCACCGCACGCACGTCGACGCCCCCGACACCGATTCCGGTGCGGGGGCGTTCTCGCGTCCTGTGCCGTGCGGTCAGGAGCCCCGGACCACCTGGAGCACACCGTTGATGATCTGCTGGACGGCGATCGCGGAGAGCATCATGCCGGCGAGCCGCGTCACGAGGACCACGCCGCCGTCCTTGATGACGCGGATGATCACCAGCGAGTAGCGCATCGTGATCCACAGGACCACGTGCATGGCGATGATCGCGCACCAGACGGACAGCTGCCCGCTGACGCCGTCGGCCTTCTGCACGGCCAGGATCACGGACACGATCGCACCGGGCCCGGCCAGCAGCGGCATGCCGAGCGGGACGAGGGCGACGTTCACGTCCTTGGTCTGCTTCGGCTCGTCGGTCTTGCCGGTGAGCAGGTCGAGCGCGATGAGCAGGAGCAGCAGACCACCGGCGATCATCAGTGCCGGGACGGAGACGTGCAGGTAGTCCAGGATCTGCTGGCCGCAGACCCCGAAGACCGCGATGACGCCGAAGGCCACGCAGACGGCCTGCCAGGCCATCCGGCGCTGCACCTTCGCGGGGCGGCCGGAGGTCAGGGCGAGGAAGATCGGCGTGATCCCCGGAGGGTCCATAATCACAAAAAGGGTGAGAAAAAGGGATCCGAAGACGGCGAAGTCGAACACAGAGATGCCTTGCAGTGAGGGGTGTGAAGAAAAAGCGGGAAGGGCGGAGCGGCGCTTACGCGCGGACGCCTCCGCCTGCGCCGGGCACGGGGAACGCCCCGGTCGCGCGGCGCGTGATCTCGCCGTAGACCTCGGGATCGGTCGTGAAGTCCCCGAGACGGCAGGTCTTGCGGCTGCCGTGGTAGTCGCTGGACCCGGTGGGCAGCAGCCCGAGGTCCGCCGCCAGGCCGCGCAGACGCGCGCGGGTGGCGGTGTCGTGGTCCATGTGGTCCACCTCGATGCCGTCCAGGCCCGCCGCCGCCAGCTCGGCTATCGCGGACTCCGGCACGCACTCGCCGCGCTTGACGGCCGCGGGGTGGGCGAAGACGGTGACGCCGCCGGCCGCCTTGACCAGGCGGATGGCGTCGAAGGGGTCGAGTTCGTGCTTCTGTGCGTACGCGCGGCCGCCGTCGGCGAGCCAGTCGGGCGTGAAGGCGCCCGAGACGGTGGGTACGACGCCCAGCTCGACGAGCGCGGTCGCGATGTGCGGCCGGCCCACTGAACCCTCGCCGGCGATCCGGGCCACCTGCTCCCAGGTGACGTCCACGCCGAGCGCCCGGAGCTTGCCGACCATGGCCTGGGCGCGGGGGGTGCGGTCGTCCCGTACGAGTTCGCGCTCCCGGGCGAGTTCCGGCTCCTCGGGGTCGAAGAGGTACGCGAGCATGTGCATCCCGACCCCGTCGAGCCGGCAGGACAGCTCGGCCCCGGTCACCAGCGTCAGCCCGGCGGGCAGCGCGGCAAGGGCCTCGGCGTACCCGCCCACGGTGTCGTGGTCGGTCAGCGCGACCACGTCCAGTCCCGCGGCGGCGGCGCCCAGCACCAGCTCGGCGGGGGTGTCCGTACCGTCGGAAGCCGTGGAGTGGGCGTGCAGGTCGATGCGCACAGCCGGGCTCCAGGGTTCGTACGTACGGACGGGGGGCACTCCAGGATAACCGGGCCGGAGGTCCCCCCTGATCAGCGTGCCTACGAGGGGCCGAGGATGCGCGGGCTCAGGGCCCCGCACGGAAGGAGTTCGACCTCGGCTCCCGCGTCGCGGAGGTCGGTGAGGACGAGCTCGTCGTACATCAGGAGGCCGGACTGTTCCGGCCAGACGATCGCCCAGAGCCACAGGCCCCGCGCCTCGCCCGCGAAGACGGCCCGGTCGTCGGGGCTTCCGTTGACGTGCCACAGCGGCGTCGGGCGGCCGGCCGCGACCACCTTGGCGTGCGGCGGAGCCGATACGTCGATGTACGAGCCGGGGTCCGGGCCGTCGATGCCCGCGAACCGCGCGCCGAGTCCCACGCCCAGCTCCTCGGCGACCAGCAGCAGCTCGCCGATGCCGCCGAGCGGACCGGGGCCCGAGCAGGCCACCGCCGTCGCCCGCCCCCCGCTGCGGTCGTCACCGGCCGACGCCACCCCGGTGAACAGCCACCCCACCGGCAGGGGCCACGGCATCCACACCGGCACCTGAGTCCTGTGGACGACCACGCCCAGTCCCTCGACGCTGGGTGGGATCACGGGTTGCAGGGGGTGGACAGTGCCGTGCACGGCGCACTGCCAGGAGTCGGAGAAGAGACCGGGCGCCCTGACCCGGCCACCGCACTTCGGGCAACTCGGTTCGCCCCTCATAAGAAGCCACGCTCCTCCCCGCCCGGCGCGCCGTCAAGACGCGATCACCCGTCCGGGCTCAGTCCAGTGCGACTGCGGTACGCAGAGGATCCCGCAGATCCGTGCCGCGCGCGAGCCAGCGTTCCTGGAGGGCGGCCGCGCCGTGCACCCGTTTCCACGCTGCCTCGTTCGCGGTCATGGGCAGGAGCGGCAGGAACTGCACGGGGTCCATGGGCTCGTCGAGCTCCAGGTCCTCCACCAGACCCCCGGGCTCCGCCACCAGGACGGAGCTGAAGGCGGCCCCGTCCCACAGTGGTTCGCCCACGTCGAGGGAGGCGCCGGGGGCCACGATCAGCCCCTCCACCTGCGGGGAGGCGGCCAGGACCGCGAGCGGCCTGAGGAGTTTGTCGGTGGGCGCGAGTCCGCCCCGTACGGTCAGGACCAGCTCTGCGCGCGGCCCGCGTACGGGGTCCGCGACGACGGCGGTCGGGTCGGTCATCGGGTGCGCGGACATTCCGAGGGTCGCGTACCGCACGAGGTCGCCCTCGGTGAAGCGGAGTACCTCGATGCGGTCGGTGCCCAGGAAGGTGACGGCGGCGCGTGCGTCGGGTACGCCGAACGCGGTGCGCAGCCGAGCCTCCACGAGGGCCAGAATTTCTGCCATGAAGCGAGCATAGAACTCCTATCAGCCGGGTAAAGGGCGGGTCTTGACCATCCGTCGGCTGATAGTGTTGACAGCTGGTTCGGGCCGCACGCAGAAGCGTTGTTTCAAGGCTCCGGACGACAGGACGTCTCTCACGGGGGACCGGCCGGAGGAGGTGGGGCTGCGGTGGATCGAAGTCGATCGTGCAGTACCAATCGCTCTTCCACTTCTGTGCCGGGCGCTTCCTGCCCCCTTTGATCTTCTGATCAGTAGAAGAGCGACGGCAGAACTTTGTCCTCCCGTCCTGCTTCCTTCCGTCCGCCGGGCCTGCCCGCCCGCGCTCCGGAAGGCCTCCCACCCGTACGGTCCGCAGCCGTGCGCGCGAAGGAGCCTGCCATGTCGATGCTGCCCTACATCCGTGCCGCCGTCCGTCCGGCACTGCGCAAGTCCAGCCCGGCCCAGCCCGGATACGACACCACCCGCGACCCGTCGGCGAGCAGCGCCGTGGTCGACTGCGCCGTGTACCGCGACGGCCGACGCGTGCTGGGGCCGGCCTGTCTGACGCCCCGTGAGGCGATCCGCCGGGTCCGCGAGGACGGCGGCTTCGCCTGGATCGGCCTGCACGAGCCGACCGAGGCGGAGTTCGCGGGGATCGCGGCGACCTTCGGCCTGCACCCGCTGGCCGTGGAGGACGCGGTGCACGCGCACCAGCGGCCGAAGCTGGAGCGCTACGACGACACGCTCTTCACCGTCTTCAAGACGATCCACTACGTCGAGCACGCCGAACTGACCGCCACCAGCGAGGTGGTGGAGACCGGCGAGGTGATGTGCTTCACCGGCCCCGACTTCGTCATCACCGTCCGGCACGGCGGTCAGGGCTCCCTCAAGGGGCTGCGCCACCGCCTCCAGGACGACCCGGACCTCCTCTCCAAGGGCCCGTCGGCCGTGCTGCACTCCATCGCCGACCACGTCGTCGACGGGTACATCGCGGTCGCGGCGGCCGTGCAGGACGACATCGACGAGGTGGAGAGCGAGGTCTTCGCCGCGCCGGCGAAGGGCGGTACTCGCGGCGGTGACGCGGGGCGCATCTACCAGCTCAAGCGCGAGGTACTGGAGTTCAAGCGGGCCGTGTCGCCGCTGCTGCGGCCGATGGAGCTGCTGAGCGAGCGCCCGATGCGGCTGGTGGACCCCGACATCCAGAAGTACTTCCGGGACGTCGCCGACCACCTGGCGCGGGTTCACGAGCAGGTCGTGGGCTTCGACGAGCTGCTGAACTCGATCCTCCAGGCGAACCTCGCGCAGGCGACGGTCGCCCAGAACGAGGACATGCGCAAGATCACCTCCTGGGCGGCCATCATCGCCGTCCCCACGATGATCTGCGGGGTCTACGGGATGAACTTCACGCACATGCCCGAGCTCCAGTGGAAGTACGGCTACCCGATGGTGATGGCCTCGATCGTCGGGATCTGCTTCACCATCCACCGCGCCCTGCGCCGCCACGGCTGGCTGTAGCACCGGGGGAAGCACCCCCTACCCTGTCCGCATGACTCTCAGCACGCTCGACCTGGCCCTCGTCGAGGAGGCCACCAAGAAGTCCGGCCTGATCTGGGTCCGCGGCGCCGGGGCCGACCGCGCCCTGTGGCACGCCTGGGTGGACGGCGCGGCCCACGTACTGGGCGACGGGCCCGGCGAGCAGCCGTTCCCGGGGCTGGCCGACGGCGCGACCGTCGAGGTGACCGTGCGGAGCAAGGACAAGGGCGGCCGGCTGGTGGCCTGGACGGCGACGGTACGGGAACTCCCGCCGCGCGGCGAGGAGTGGGCGGCGGCCGTCGCCGAGCTCAAGGGGAAGCGGCTGAACGCCCCCGACTCCGAGGAGATGACCGAGCGGTGGGCGCGGGAGTGCCGGCTGCTGCGGCTGGAGCCGGAGGCGGTGTCGGCCCTGCCGGGCGGCTCCCTGGCCGCAGCCCCGCTGGCCTCGCCGGCGATCACCCGCCGACCGATCCCGGCGCACCTGCCGAAGCTGCTGCTGAAGCGGAAGAAGGCCGCGCGCTAGACGCGACCCCCGCCCTCCCTAGGGCTTGGTCGGGTTGGAACCCTGGCCCGAGCCCTTGGTCTCGCCTTCCTTGGTCTCGCCCTCCTTGGTCGTCGGCAGCTGGGACCCGTAGTCGACGGTCTGGTCCTGGGCGGGCGCGACGAGCGGGAAGGGCTTGCCCCACTCCGCGAGTTCCACCCGGCCGGCGCCCCCCGCGCGCTCCATGAGCAGCGGGTACGGGGTCCCCTCCAGGGAGACCGACAGCTTGCCGCCCTTGCCCGCGTCCGCCGTGACCTGGACCGCGCGGGTGTGCCCGATCTTGGTGTAGGAGCCCTTGGCGAGCTTGCCCTGGAGGCCGAGCAGGCCGTCCAGCAGCACGTCCATGTCGGTGAAGCCGCGGAACTGCTTGTACGAGGGGTCGCCCTCGGGCACCTTCACGTACTTGTCGCCGAGCTTGCCGGCCGAGTCGGATTTGCCCCAGAACGCCGCGCTCGCCTTCAGGTACAGCTGCTCCCCCACCCGCAGCAGCTGGAAGGTGTCGTCCTTGGACTTGACCTCGCCCGAGCCGCCGTCGGACTTCAGCCGCATGTCGACGGTGAAGGACTTGCCGCCGCTCACCAGGGTGCCGGACAGGTGCACCGACTCCGCTTCGCCGGCGGCCGCCTTCGCCTTCGCCTCGATCTTGTCGGCGGACAACTTGCCGACCCCGTTCGTCCCCTCGTCGGGATCGTCCCCGCAACCCGTACCGGTGACGGCGAGGCCCGCGCACAACACACCGATGAACGCGGCCCGGCGCAGCCGCGCGGCAGGGAAGTAGGCGGTCACGTGCGGGTGCCTCTCGTCGGTCCTCTTCGAGCAGCAGGCAGCGTACCTGCCCGTAGGCGTACAGCCACCAGGCCCCCGGGGGGACCCCGGGCGGACTGCCCCACCAGGACGGTTGCCGGTGGCACGGGCTAGCCTGAGGGGCGGCAGGACTGTTGATTGACGCTCTAGGAGGCGCTCGGATGGCTGCAGGCGCCCCGCGGATCTTCGTCTCGCATCTGTCGGGTGTGCCCGTCTTCGACCCCAACGGCGACCAGGTCGGCCGGGTGCGCGACCTCGTGGCGATGCTGCGCGTCGGCGGGCGCCCGCCGCGGCTGCTGGGGCTGGTGGTCGAGGTCGTCAGCCGGCGCCGGATCTTCCTGCCGATGACCCGGGTCACGGGCGTGGAGTCCGGGCAGGTCATCACCACCGGTGTCGTGAACATGCGGCGCTTCGAGCAGCGGCCCACCGAGCGGCTGGTCCTCGGCGAGCTGCTGGACCGCCGCGTGAAGCTGGTCGCGGGCGGCGAGGAGGTCACCGTCCTGGACGTGGCCATCCAGCAGCTGCCGGCCCGCCGGGACTGGGAGATCGACAAGATTTTCGTACGGAAGGGCAAGGGGGGCGCGCTGCGCCGCCGCGGCGAGACCCTGACCGTGGAGTGGTCCGCGGTCACCGGCTTCTCGCTGGAGGAGCACGGACAGGGCGCCGAGAACCTCGTCGCCACCTTCGAGCAGATGCGCCCGGCCGACGTGGCGAACGTCCTGCACCACCTGTCGCCGAAGCGGCGCGCCGAGGTGGCCAACGCCCTCGACGACGACCGGCTCGCGGACGTCATGGAGGAGCTGCCGGAGGACGAGCAGGTGGAGATCCTCGGCAAGCTGAAGGAGGAGCGCGCCGCCGACGTCCTGGAGGCGATGGACCCGGACGACGCGGCCGACCTCCTGTCCGAGCTGCCGGAGGACGACAAGGAGCGGCTGCTCACGCTGATGCAGCCGGACGACGCGGCGGACGTGCGGCGCCTGATGTCCTACGAGGAGCGGACGGCGGGCGGTCTGATGACCACCGAGCCGATCGTGCTGCGGCCGGACGCGACGGTCGCGGACGCGCTGGCCCGCGTACGGCAGGCGGACCTGTCGCCGGCGCTGGCCGCGCAGGTGTACGTGTGCCGGCCGCCGGACGAGACGCCGACGGGCAAGTACCTGGGCACGGTGCACTTCCAGCGGCTGCTGCGGGATCCGCCGTTCACGCTGGTCAGCTCGATCGTGGACACGGGCCTGGCGCCGCTGCGGCCGGACGCGTCGCTGCCGGTGGTGACCAGCTACCTGGCCGCGTACAACATGGTGGCCGTGCCGGTGGTCGACGAGAGCGGTTCGCTGCTGGGCGCGGTGACGGTGGACGACGTACTGGACCACCTGCTGCCGGACGACTGGCGCGAGACGGACTTCCACTCGGAGGAGGTCGTGGGTGGCCACTGAACGGGGGCGCGGCGACCAGTCACGGGAGCGGCGGCGCGAGCAGATCCGGGAGCGGCGCGAGCAGGCGCGGCTGCAGGCGCGCGAGCACGGGCTGGCGGAGGCGGCCGCGGAGCGGGTGGAACGTTCGTCCTTCGAGCGCGGCGAGCGGGCGAAGGCCGGCCAGTTCGGCCCGTCGACCGGCTCGAGCGCGCTGACGCGTTCGCGGGCCCGCCTCGACCTGCCGCGCTCGGCGCGCCGGCGGCTGCTGCCGGAGTACGACCCGGAGGCGTTCGGGCGGCTGTCGGAGCGGGTGGCGCGGTTCCTCGGCACGGGGCGCTTCATCGTCTGGATGACGGTCGTCATCATCGTCTGGGTGCTGTGGAACATCTTCGCGCCGGACGACCTGCGGTTCGACCAGTACCCGTTCATCTTCCTGACGCTGATGCTGTCGCTGCAGGCCTCGTACGCCGCTCCGCTGATCCTGCTCGCGCAGAACCGACAGGACGACCGCGACCGGGTCAACCTGGAGCAGGACCGCAAGCAGAACGAGCGCTCCATCGCCGACACCGAGTACCTGACGCGGGAGATCGCGGCCCTGCGGATGGGCCTGGGAGAGGTCGCCACGCGCGACTGGATCAGGTCCGAGTTCCAGGACCTGATCAAGGAGATGGACGAGCGGCGGCTATTCCCGCAGGAACGTGACGAAGGCGACCGCTGACGGGCTTTCCTGAGCCGTGCTACCGAGCCGTACCATCGGGGCATGGCTACCGACACAAGCTCCGCCGACGCCGCCGCAGTGCCTGAGCAGGACGCGATCCTCGACGCGCTGGCGACGGTGAACGACCCCGAGATCCACCGGCCGATCACCGAGCTCGGCATGGTGAAATCGGTGGAGATCGGCGACGGCGGCGCCGTCGCCGTCACCGTCTACCTCACCGTGTCGGGCTGTCCCATGCGCGAGACCATCACCAAGAACGTCACCGAGGCCGTCGAGCGGGTCGCGGGCGTCACCTCGGTCGCCGTCAGCCTGGACGTGATGAGCGACGAGCAGCGCAAGGAGCTGGCGGCCTCGCTGCGCGGCGGTACCGCCGAGCGCGAGGTGCCCTTCGCCAAGCCGGGCTCGCTGACCCGCGTGTACGCGGTCGCGTCCGGCAAGGGCGGCGTCGGCAAGTCCTCGGTCACGGTCAACCTGGCCGCGGCGATGGCGGCGGACGGCCTGAAGGTCGGCGTGGTCGACGCGGACATCTACGGCCACAGCGTGCCGCGCATGCTCGGTGTGGACGGCCGCCCGACCCAGGTCGAAAACATGATCATGCCGCCGTCGGCGCACGGCGTGAAGGTCATCTCCATCGGCATGTTCACCCCGGGCAACGCGCCGGTGGTCTGGCGCGGGCCGATGCTGCACCGCGCCCTCCAGCAGTTCCTGGCGGACGTGTACTGGGGCGACCTGGACGTGCTGCTGCTCGACCTGCCGCCGGGCACCGGTGACATCGCGATCTCGGTGGCCCAGCTGGTGCCCAACGCCGAGATCCTGGTCGTCACGACGCCGCAGCAGGCGGCGGCCGAGGTCGCGGAGCGGGCGGGCTCGATCGCCGTGCAGACCCACCAGAAGATCGTCGGCGTCGTCGAGAACATGTCGGGCCTGCCGTGCCCGCACTGCGACGAGATGGTGGACGTCTTCGGCTCGGGCGGCGGTCAGAAGGTGGCCGACGGACTGACGAAGACGGTCGGCGCGACGGTGCCGGTGCTGGGCTCGATCCCGATCGACGTCCGGCTGCGCGAGGGCGGCGACGAGGGCAAGCCCGTCGTACTGTCCGACCCGGACTCCCCGGCGGGCGCGGCCCTGCGCGCGATCGCGGGCAAGCTGGGCGGCCGCGCGCGCGGCCTGTCGGGCATGTCGCTGGGCATCACCCCGCGCAACAAGTTCTGATCTGCCGCAAGCACGCGAAGGGGCGCCGCTCGACGAGCGGCGCCCCTTCGCGTGTCCGGCCCGGCTGCCGCCGGCGCGGCCGCTACTCGTACGCCGACAGGTCGCCGATGACCGAGAAGCCGAGGCCGTACGCGCTCATGCCCCGCCCGTACGCCCCGAGGTGCACGCCGCTGCTGGTGGACCCGGCGAGCACCCAGCCGAACTCCGACTCCCGGTAGTGGAACTGCGTCGGCTCCCCGTCCACCGGCAGCGACAGCGTCGACCAGTCCGGCCCCCCGAGATCGTCCGCGAGCTCCCACGCGGCCTCGGTCTGCTGGTCGAGCCAGTCGCTGCGCAGGGAGTGGTCCATCTGCCCGGGCCAGCTGTAGGCCAGCAGCCCAGAGCCGGCCAGCCAGGCCGCTGAGGAGACCGAGGTGGCCTCCAGGGTTCCGGTGCCGTCGCCGCTGCGGCGGACCGGGTTGCTCGCGACGGTGACGACCACCGCGAAGCGCTCCTTCTCGCCGGTGGCGATCTCGCCGCGGGCGGACGGCTCGTCGCCGTGCCCGGTGGATCCGTGCTCGACCGTGCCGTCGGCTCCGGTGCCGACCTGCATGAGCCAGCGGGGGCCGGTGAAGGCCCCGTCCAGCCCGTACCAGGGGAAGTCGGCCGCCAGGAACCGCTCGGCCGTCCGGCGGGCCGCCGGGACGGGAGCGGCGGCCTCCTGCGGCTGTGCTTCGCTCGGCGGGGCGGTCTGCGGCGCGGTCTGCGTTTCCTGCGCGGGTGCGGCGGCGGGGGCGGGTGCTTCGGCGGTCCGCGCCCCTACCCGACTACTGCTCGTCGTCTCCATCTGAGCGGCCTCTCGTTCCGTGGGGTCCGGAACGGCCCGCCCCCCACGGGCGTCCTGGATCCGGACTCATGGAGGATAGCCATCCGACCCCGGATCGCCGGGCAGGTCGCGCGTCAGGTGGCGTCGGCGTCGAAGCGCGCGCGCTGGTCCGCAGCGGGTGCGGCGGACTTCTTCAGCAGGTCCGGGCCGGTGGCGGCGGGGCCGGCGGAGGCCGGTGCGGGGTCCGCCTCCTTGCTGTTGACGGCGTCGGTGACGTCGTTCAGCTCCTTGCGGAGATCGAAGCTGCTGCGGATCTCCTTGAGGTCCTCGTTCTCGGTCAGCTGCTTGCGGATGAAGGTCTTCGGATTCAGGTCCTCGAACTCGAAGTCCTTGAATTCCGGGCCCAGTTCGGAGCGGATGTCATGCTTCGCGCTGTCCGAGAACGCGCGGATCTTCCGGATGACACCCGTCACGTCCTGAATGACCTTGGGCAGCTTTTCCGGGCCGAAGATGAGAATGGCGAGCACGACGATCGTGACGAGTTCGAGTGCGCCTATGTCGTTGAACACCTTGCCGCTCCTCGGCTCTCTTCACTGCGGGCCCCGACACACGGTACCCCAGTGCTCCTAAGAGCCGTTCGCTGATCCGAGGACCACTTCCAGCGTCCGCTCGCGGCCCTCGCGGAGCACGGTGAGGGTCAGTGGATCACCCGGCCGGTGGGCCCTGATCTTGATGATCAGCTCGTCACCGCCGCGCACGCGCTGGCCGTCCACCTTGGTGATCACGTCGCCCGCCTTGACCCCGGCGCGGGCTGCCGGTCCGTCGGCGGTCACGGCCGGCTTGCCGTCCTCGCCCTTGTCCCCGACCCGGGCGCCGTCGCCGGTGTAGTCCATGTCCAGGGTGACCCCGATGACGGGGTGCGTGGCGCGGCCGGTGCGGATGAGCTCCTCGGCGACGCGCTTGCCCTGGTTGATCGGGATGGCGAAACCGAGTCCGATGGAGCCGCCCTGGCGGGCGGGATCGTCCTTGTCGGCGCCCCGGATCGCGCTGTTGATGCCGACCACGTGGGCCTTGGCGTCGAGGAGGGGGCCGCCGGAGTTCCCGGGGTTGATGGGGGCGTCGGTCTGGAGGGCGTCCACGTAGCTGATGTCGCTGCCGTCGCCCTTGTCGCCGCCCGCGGTGACGGGCCGGCCGGTGGCGCTGATGATGCCGGCGGTGACGGTGTTGGACAGGTCGAACGGGGCCCCGATGGCCACCACCGGGTCGCCGACCTTCACGTTCTCGGAGTTGCCGAGGCTCAGCGGCCGGAGCCCCCGTACGCCGCTGACCTTGACCACGGCCAGGTCGTACCCGGAGTCCCGGCCGACCAGCTCGGCGGTGACGCTCTCGCCGGTGCTGAAGGTGACCGCTATCTCCTTGGCGTCGGCGACGACGTGGTTGTTGGTCAGGATGTGGCCCTGCTGGTCGAGTACGAAGCCGGTGCCCGTGCCGCTGCTCGACGCGCCCCGCACGTGCAGGGTGACCACCCCGGGGAGCGCGGTGGCCGCGATGCCCGCGACGCTCTCGGGCGCGCGGCCCTTGTCGGCGACACCGGCCTGGGGCAGCTCCAGGCGGGTGCTGCTCTGCCGCTCGGCGAGCACGCCGACGTAGCCGCCGATCCCGCCGGCCAGCAGGGCGGTGCCCGCGGCGAGGGCCGCGACCTGCCAGAGCCGGAACCCGCGGCCCTGCCTGCCCCGGTCCACGGCCTGCAACGGCTGGTCGCCCCAGGGGTCGTAGCGCACCGCGCGGACCGCCGCCTGCCCGGGGGCCTGTGCCGGAGCCGCGAACACGCCCGCGGACGGGGGCGCGGCCTGGACCTCGCCCTGGGCTTCGCCCTCACCCGCGCCGTCGCCCGCGTCTTCGGCCCGCTGGGAGGGAACCCCTTCGCGGTGCCCGGCCGAACGGCCCTGCGCCGTGCCCTCGGGCCGGCTCCACCACTGTGGAGCCGGATCGGTCTGCTGCCTGTCGGCCATGGGCGCTCCCCGCGTACCTATCCGCATGTGCCGCAGATTCAACCAGGTCCCCGGTCAGCGCAGCAGCGAGACCGGGCGGGCCGAACTCGGAGCGGAGGGGTGGAGCGGCGGGAGCGGGGTCACGGCGGTCGACAGGAGGGACGGTACGGCGGCCGGCGTGGGCAGCCGGTCTCGGACGGACGCGTCGGCCGCGGACACGGCGGGGCCGGGCCTGGATGCGGGTGCGGGCGACTCGCCCCGCACGTTCGGGTCCACCCCCTCCAGCGGCATCGCGCCGCCCAGCGCGATCGCGGCCAGCGACACGGCCCCGGCGGCGACGAAGGCGAACCGGCGGCGCGGACGGCCCACCTCGTGGATCCGGAAGCCCTCCTGCCGCGGCCCGGCGGCCGTGGGCAGCGCGTACGCGAACGTGGCGAACGGGTCATTGGCGGAAAGACCGGAGGGACCGTGCGGACCGGAGGGACCGTGCGGACCCGCGGAGCCCGGCGGTCCGGACGGCCCGTCGAGGCCGCCACCCGGCAGCCCCTGCAGCCGGGCCAGCAGCCCGGCGGACAGCGGCGGTGGCGCGCTCTCCACGAACATGGTCTTCAGGCGGCGCTGGGCATCGGCCTCCGCCTTGCATTTGGCGCAGGTGGCCAGGTGGGCCAGGACCCGCTCGCGCACGTCGTGCTTCAGCTCGCCGTCCACCAGGGCGGCGAGCCGGTCGCCCAGGTGCTGTTCGGCGGGGGACGGACTGACTCCGCTCACTCGGCTCCGCCCTCTCCTCCGGCGCCCGGCGCACCCACGGCCACTCCGGCCAGCGCGCGCTGTTCCGCGCGGGCCTGGGGAGAGCGGTGCTTGAGCGCCTTGCGCAGGTGCGAACGGCCCCGGTGGATACGGCTGCGCACGGTGCCGAGCTTCACGCCGAGCGTGGCGGCGATCTCCTCGTACGACAGGCCCTCGATGTCGCACAGCACCACTGCCGCGCGGAACTCGGGCGCGAGGGTGTCCAGTGCCTGCTGGACATCCGCGTCGAAGTGCGTGTCGTGCAGGACCTGCTGCGGGGAGGGCTCGCGGCTGGGCAGCCGCTCGGCGGCGTCGTCTGCGAGCGCGTCGAAGCGGATCCGCTGCTTGCGGCGGACCATGTCCAGGAACAGGTTCGTGGTGATGCGGTGCAGCCAGCCCTCGAACGTGCCGGGCGTGTACGTGGACAGCGAGCGGAAGACGCGGACGAAGACCTCTTGGGTCAGGTCCTCGGCGTCGTGCTGGTTACCCGTCAGACGGTAGGCGAGGCGGTAGACCCGCGCACTGTGCGTGCTGACGATCTCCTCCCACGAGGGAGGGGTCCACGCCTGGGAGCCCGCATCGGCGGCGAAGGTCGCGGTGGTTGCGGTGGCGGTGTGGAAGCTGTCAGCAATGTCGGTCACGGATTTCGGCTCACCCGCCGACCAGAAGAGGCGTCTGAATACGCCTCCACGATCCACAGGCGCAGCCGCACCTCCCCTGTCGGCTCTGGTGGTGTCCAGTGGAGTCCCTACCATAGCCACCCCCTCTGTCAGCTCCGGATAAGCATTTTTGCAGTATCTTTACGCGAGTCTTAAGCCCCGGAGCGGCCCCGGACTGCCGATCTGCCCGGCGCCGTCCCTTCTGATCCCGCCCACACCCTTCACAACGCCCGGTCCCATCTGCGGGTTCCCGACGTCAACGGATACAGTCACCGTTGCGCCAACTATGGGGACAGGAGAGGGTCATTACCGGCAACCGGCAGACGAGCTGGGCGTTCGCCGACGCGTTTGTCGCCGAGGACGACGCTCTGCGATGGGCCCGCGACCGGTCCAGGGAAGCGGGCCTGCGCTCCGTCTCTCCCGGCACCGGGGCCGCGCTGCGCCTGCTGGCAGCCACCGCGGACGCCAAGGCGGTCGCCGAGATCGGCACCGGAACGGGCGTCTCCGGCATCCACCTGCTCCACGGAATGCGCCCCGACGGGGTGCTGACCACGGTGGATCCCGAAGCGGACCGGCAGGCCTTCGCCCGCCAGGCCTTCCGCGCCGCCGGCTTCGCGGGCAACCGCGCACGGTTCATCCCGGGCCGCGCCCTCGACGTACTCCCCCGCCTCGCCGACGGCGGTTACGACCTCGTCTTCTGCGACGGCGACCCGGCCGAGTCCCTCGACTACCTCGCTGAATCGTTGCGCCTGCTGCGCCCCGGCGGGCTGGTGTGCTTCGAGGGAGTCTTCTCCGACGGCCGTACGGTCGACTCCGCGGCCCAGCCGGTGGAGGTGCTGCGCGTCCGCGAACTGCTGCGCAGCGTCCGCGAGAGCCCCGCCCTGGAGGCCGCCCTGCTCCCGGTGGGCGACGGGCTGCTGTGCGCCGTGCGGCGCTGAGCCGTCAGCCGCGCCCCTCGCGGACCCGCGTACCTACGCCTCAGCGCAGCAGGGCGAAGGTGAGGGCGGCCGTCCCGCCCAGGGCGGTGCCGGCGAGCAACTGGGCGGCCGTGTGCGCCCGCAGGACCAGCCGCGACCAGCCGACGGCGGCGGCCGCCAGCGCCGCGGGAAGCACGGACGGACCGAAGACGAGCGCCAGGATCATCACGGTGCCGCCGGCCACCGACATGTGGATGGATATCTGCCAGCCGACGGTGACCAGCAGGGACGACACGAGGCCGACGAGCATCGCCACGACGAGGGCGAAGACGTCCTCGGGGGCGCCGAGTACGTGCAGCAGGGTGATCCCGGCGGCGACGGAGACCAGGCTCAGGGCCATCGGGACCACGCGCTGGCGCCGCACGCGGATGTGCTGGTCGGTCAGCGCCCCGCGCCGCACGCCGAGCACGATGATCCCGATCGGCACCACACCGCAGAACAGCGCGCCGAGCAGCCCCCAGCCGAGGCCGGACCACGAGGTGGTGCTGTGCCAGCCGATCAGCAGGAGCAGGGCGACCACCAGGTTCGCCGGCGCCAGGACGTCGGAAAGGACCCGGGCCGCCTTCTCACGCGGTGTGCACTCGGCGAAGGCGGGCGGCGCGGGCGGGGAGAAGGTCACGGCGTGGCTCCGGGAAGGGGAAGGGCCGGGGCGCGGCCCGGAAGAAGACACAACGCTGCCCCGGCCGCTGATCGCGGACGGGGCAGCGCAGAGAATGCAGAACGCAGATGGTGCCGACGATTCAGCCGACGACCTTCTTCAGGGCGTCACCCAGGGCGTCCGCCTCGTCCGGCGTCAGCTCGACGACAAGCCGACCGCCGCCCTCGAGCGGTACGCGCATGACGATGCCCCGCCCCTCCTTGGTGACCTCGAGCGGGCCGTCGCCCGTCCGCGGCTTCATGGCCGCCATGCTCGTTCCCCTTCCTGAAACCAGCTCATCGTCAGCCGACGGCCCCATTCAGGCGCCTAGTACCCGGCATCGAACACATTGCTTCCCAGCCATTATCCCGCATGTCAGGACCCGATGACCAACATCGCCCGTGAACGGTTGGGCAACGCGCTCGGCCAAAACCACTCATTTCGGGGACCCGCCTGCGATACTTCGCCGCCGCACCCCGCGAAGCGGCTCCGCTTTCTTTGACGCACATCACATGTGCGCGTGCGCTCCGGTCCGCCATGCTGGCCCTTGCACCGGCCGGTACCGGCCGGTAGCCATCCCGCGACGAAGGGGGACCCCCTGCCATGGCCGACTGCGTGCTCTACGAAGTGAGCGACGGACTCGCGACCATCACGATCAACCGCCCGGACGCGATGAACGCCATGAACACCGAGGCCAAGGTCGCCCTGCGCGACGCGGCCTCGGCGGCGGCCGCGGACACCGCGGTACGGGCCGTCCTGCTCACCGCGGCGGGCAACCGGGCCTTCTGCGTGGGCCAGGACCTCAAGGAGCACATCGGGAACCTGGCGGCGGACCGGGAGACCGGTTCCACGTTGACGATGAGCACGGTCGCCGAACACTACAACCCGATCGTCCGGGCGCTCACGGAGATGCCGAAGCCGGTGGTGGCCGGGGTGAACGGCGTCGCGGCCGGAGCGGGCTTCGGTTTCGCGCTGGCGGCGGACTTCCGGGTCGTCGCCGACACCGCGTCCTTCAACACCTCGTTCGCCGGGGTGGCGCTGACCGCCGACTCCGGGGTCTCGTGGACCCTGCCCCGTCTGATCGGCGCTTCCCGCGCCGGCGACCTGCTCCTCTTCCCGCGCTCCCTCAAGGCCCAGGAGGCGTTCGACCTCGGCATCGCCAACCGCCTGGTCCCCTCGGACTCCCTGCACGCCGAGGCCGAGACCGTGGCCCGCGCGCTGGCGTCCGGCCCCACGGTCGCCTACGCGGCGCTGAAGGAGTCCCTGGCGTACGGGGCCTCCCACTCCCTGGCCGAGGCCCTGGAGCGCGAGGACGTCCTGCAGACCCGCGCGGGAGCCTCCGAGGACCACTCCATCGCCGTCCAGGCCTTCCTCGCGAAGCAGCCCCCGGAGTACCTGGGCCGCTGAGGCCGCCCGGCCCCGCCGCGGCCCGGCTCAGGCCGGGTCGCGGGAGGCGCAGTCGATCAGGTGGTCGTTGACCAGGCCGCAGGCCTGCATCAGCGCGTAGGCCGTGGTGGGGCCGACGAAACGGATGCCGGCCTTCTTCAGGGCCTTGGCCAGGGCGGTGGACTCCGGGGTCACCGCCGGCACCTCGGTGAGCGCGCGGGGGGCCGGGCCCGGCTCCTCGGGGGCGTGGGACCAGATCAGGGCGTCCAGCTCGCCCGGCTCCCAGCCGGCCAGGACCTTCGCGTTGGCCAGGGTGGCCTCGATCTTGGCCCGGTTGCGGATGATCCCCTCGTCGGCGAGCAGCCGCTCCGCGTCCCGCTCGTCGAAGGCGGCGACCGCCGCGATCCCGAAGTCCGAGAAGGCCTTACGGAACCCCTCCCGCCGCCGCAGGATCGTCAGCCAGGACAGCCCCGACTGGAACGCCTCCAGGCACAGCCGCTCGTACAGCGCGTCGTCGCCGTGGACCGGACGGCCCCACTCGGTGTCGTGGTACGTGACGTACTCCCCGGTGGACAGCGCCCAGGGGCACCGCAGCAGCCCGTCCGTGCCCGCCACCGTGCCGGTCATCGCTCACCGTCCTTGGTGAGGTCCACGTGCCCGGCCTCCTCCGCCGGACCGGCCGGGCCGGCCGCCGCGGCCGTCAGCTGCGCGATCCGCGCGTCCCGCTCGGCCAGCTCGGCCGCCAGCCGCTCCAGTACGTCGTCCACCTCGGCCATCCGGTAGCCGCGCGGGGCGACCGGCAGCCGCAGCGCGTCGATGTCCGCCCGTACGACTGGCCGGGTCTCCGGCAACCCGTCGGCCACCCGGTCCGGCTCCGCTTCCGGCAGGACGGCCTCCGAGCCTCCTCCGATCACCGCCAGGGTGACCGCTGCCACGACCACGACCAGCGCGATCATCAAGAAGAAGAACACGATCAACTCCCCTGAGAGACTCCGGCCACCAGGTTAAGGTCGCAGGCGAGGCGCGAAGGCCGCCGAAGGAGGAAAGACCAGGATGCTGCGACTCGGCAGGCGCGAGTTCGACACCCACGAGCCGGTGATCATGGCCATCGTGAACCGGACTCCGGACTCCTTCTACGACCAGGGGGCGACGTTCCGCGACGAGCCGGCGCTGGACCGGGTCGAGCAGGCGGTCGCCGAGGGCGCCGCGATCATCGACATCGGCGGGGTCAAGGCGGGCCCGGGCGAGCACGTGGACACGGCCGAGGAGGCCCGGCGCACGGTCGGCTTCGTGGCCGAGGTCCGGCGCCGCCATCCGGACGTGGTGATCAGCGTGGACACCTGGCGGCACGAGGTCGGCGAGGCCGTGTGCGAGGCCGGCGCGGACGTGCTGAACGACGCGTGGGGCGGGGTGGACCCCCGGCTGGCGGAGGTCGCGGCGCGCCACGGGGCCGGGCTGGTCTGCACGCACGCGGGCGGGGTCGAGCCGCGGACCCGGCCGCACCGGACCGAGTACGAGGACGTCATGGCCGACATCCTGCGCGTCACGGTCGGCCTGGCGGAGCGGGCCGCGGCCCTCGGCGTCCGCCGGGACGCGATCATGATCGACCCGGGCCACGACTTCGGGAAGAACACCCGCCACTCGCTGGAGGTCACCCGCCGCCTGTCGGAGATGACCGGGACGGGCTGGCCGGTCCTGGTCTCCCTGTCCAACAAGGACTTCGTGGGAGAGACCCTCGACAAGCCGGTCAAGGAACGCCTGCTGGGCACCCTGGCCACGACGGCCGTCTCGGCCTGGCTGGGTGCCCAGGTCTACCGCGTCCACGAGGTGGCGGAGACGAAGCAGATCCTCGACATGGTCCGCTCGATCCAGGGCCACCGGCCCCCGGCGGTCGCCCGCCGGGGCCTGGCCTGACGCGAAGGCCCTGACGGGGCCACTGCCGCAGGCCCTGGCGGGCCGGCCGCCCGGCGCCTAGTCGCCGGCCTCCCGGGCCAGCTCCTCGGTGGCGCCGAGGGCGGCGCGTTCGTTCGAGCCCTCGCCGACCTCCTTGCTGACCAGCGTCACCGCCTCTTCCACGTCGTCCGTGACGTGGAAGAGGAGCAGGTCGAACTCGGAGGCCTTGCCCTGCGCGATCACCGTGTTCTTCAGCCAGTCGACGAGCCCGCTCCAGTACTCCGTGCCGAACAGCACGATCGGGAAGCGGGTGATCTTCCGGGTCTGGACCAGGGTCAGCGCCTCGAACAGCTCGTCCAGCGTGCCGAGGCCGCCCGGGAGGACCACGAAGCCCTGGCTGTACTTCACGAACATCGTCTTGCGGACGAAGAAGTAGCGGAAGTTCAGCCCCAGGTCGACGTGCTCGTTCAGCCCCTGCTCGAACGGCAGCTCGATGCCCAGGCCGACGGAGACGCCGTTGGCCTCCCGCGCGCCCTTGTTGGCGGCTTCCATGGCGCCCGGGCCGCCGCCCGTGATCACGGCGAAGCCCGCGTCGACGAGCGCGCGCCCGATCCGTACGCCCGCGTCGTACTCCGGCGAGTCCACCGGGGTACGGGCCGAGCCGAACACGCTGATCGCCGGCGGCAGCTCGGCGAGCGTGCCGAAGCCCTCGATGAACTCCGACTGGATGCGCAGGACCCGCCAGGGATCGGTGTGCACCCACTCGGAGGGCCCGGCCGAATCCAGCAGCCGCTGGTCCGTCGTACTGCCCGCCTGGACCTGGCTCCGCCTGCGCAGCACCGGCCCGAGCTGCTGCTCCTCGGGCCGACGACGAGCGGTTCCTTCGGGGTTGCCCATGATGTGCTCCCTCCTGCTGATCGTTGGATCAGGGTAGGCGCACAAAGGTGACGACAAGCGGAATTCAGGAGGTCAGCCAGGCGCGGAGTCGCTCCTCGCAGTGCAGGATCGCCTTCGTCTCCACGCGCTCGTCGACCTTGTGGGCCAGCAGGGCGTCGCCCGGGCCGTAGTTGACCGCCGGGACGCCCAGCGCGCTGAAGCGGGAGACGTCCGTCCAGCCGAACTTCGGCATGGCGCGCCCGCCGACCGCCTCCATGAAGGCCGCCGCCGCGGGGTGGGAGAGGCCGGGGAGGGCGCCGCCGGAGAAGTCGTCGATCACGAACTCCTCGACTCCGCAGTCCGCGAAGACCTCGCGGACGTGGGCGATCGCATCGTCCATGCTGCGGTCGGGGGCGAAGCGGAAGTTGACCGTCACCGTGCACGCGTCCGGGATGACGTTGTTGGCCACGCCGCCCTCGATGCGCACCGCGTTGAGGCCCTCGTGGTACTCCAGGCCGTCGATGACGGGCTTGCGCGGCTCGTACGCCGCGAGCCTGGCCAGGATCGGGCTCGCGGCGTGGATGGCGTTGGAGCCCATCCAGCTGCGCGCGGAGTGGGCGCGCTCGCCGGCGGTGCGGAGCAGGACGCGCAGGGTTCCCTGGCAGCCGCCCTCCACCTCGGCGTTCGACGGCTCCAGCAGCACCGCGAAGTCGCCGGTCAGCCAGTCGGGGTGGGCGTCGGCGACCTTGCCCAGGCCGTTGAGGTCGGCGGCGACCTCCTCCTGGTCGTAGAAGACGAAGGTGAGGTCGCGGTTCGGCTCGGGGACGGTCGCCGCGATGCGCAGCTGTACGGCGACACCGGACTTCATGTCGGTCGTGCCGCAGCCCCACAGGACGTCGTTCTCGTCGAGGCGGGAGGGGACGTTGTCGGCGATCGGCACGGTGTCGAGGTGGCCGGCGAGCACGACTCGCTCGGCGCGGCCGAGGTGCGTGCGGGCGACGACGTTGTTGCCGAAGCGGTCCACGGTGAGGTGCGGGAGGGCCCGCAGCGCGTGTTCCACGAGGTCGGCGAGTACCTTCTCGTCGCCGCTCACGGAGGGGATGTCGACGAGCCGGGCGGTCAGCTCGGCGGCGTCCAGGGTGAGGTCCAGCTCGGATTCGGGCATGAACCGACCCTAACGCCCCAGGCCGGGGCAGGGCCCTGGGCGTCCGGCCGCTGGACGCGTCATATGCCTCAAGTACGGTGGGCCGCGTGCCCGAGAACCGTGATCCTCGCTCCCGTCGCCGCAGGCCGCTCCGTGCGGCCGTGGGTCTGCTCGTCCTGCTCGCGGTGGTGGGCTATTTCGTCGTCCAGCGGTACTCCAACGGCGGCGCGGGCGCCCCGTACTGCACGGCCGCGGCGGCCGCCGGCAGCGGGCAGAAGTACGAGATGACCCCGGAACAGGCGGCGAACGCGGCGACGATAGCCGCCGTCGGCATCTCCAAGGGGCTGCCGGACCGGGCCGTGACCATCGCGCTGGCGACCGCGATGCAGGAGTCGTCGCTGCGCAATCTCGATCACGGCGACCGGGACTCGCTGGGCCTGTTCCAGCAGCGGCCCTCGCAGGG
Organism: Streptomyces sp. NPDC048269; assembly: GCF_040652395.1. Taxonomy (NCBI): domain Bacteria; kingdom Bacillati; phylum Actinomycetota; class Actinomycetes; order Kitasatosporales; family Streptomycetaceae; genus Streptomyces; species Streptomyces sp. NPDC048269. The sequence continues at coordinate 63,590 of NZ_JBEZLW010000006.1, read as the reverse complement.
CTGGGGCACCGCGGAGCAGATCATGGACCCGGTGTACTCGGCCGGGATCTTCTACGAGCACCTCGTGGACGTTCCGGGGTACTCGCGGCTGCCGCTGACGGTGGCGGCGCAGAAGGTGCAGCGCAGCGGGTTCCCGCAGGCGTACGCGAAGCACGAGTCGGACGCCACGGTGCTGACGGCGGCCTTCGGCGAGAGCGGCACGCTGTCCTGCTCGGGCCCGGCCCCGCTGCGCGGCGATCCGGAGAAGGTGAAGGCGGAGCTGGTACGGGCCTTCGGCAAGGAGGCCCTGGGCGGTGGCCGAAACGGTGCGCCGGGCGGCCGGTCGGTGCCGGACCGGGTCGAGGAGTCCGAGGTCAACCTCCAGCTGAAGCGGGACGGCGGCGCGGGTGAGGCGCGGCGCGGCCGGGCGATGGCGCACTGGGCGGTGGCCCGGTCGCACGAGCTGGGCATCGCCCGGGTGTCGTACGACCGGTCCGCCTGGATCGGGGGCAAGGACCGGGGCCTGTGGCGGTCCACGGGCGGCAACGGCGCGAAGGACGGTGCCGGGGACCCGCACGACTCGGCGCCGGACGAGGTACGGATCTTCATCGCGCGCTGAGCTCGCTGAGCTCGCTGAGGCCGCTGAGGTCTGCCGAGGGCCGATCGAGCCCCGCCCGGGGCCCGCCGAGCGCCCGTGCAGGCGTACGAGTGATCACTCCTACGGGGGTGGCCGGGCGACCGGGCCGCGAGGGGCCCAGACCCATAGAACGCCTGGTGAGCGCCCATCCAATGCTCTTGTCGCGGAAGCCGATTAAACGATGCGTTACCGATCCTTTACCCATCGCATCCGCAACTCCACCCGCCCCCCGAGCGGTTGTACACGGCGTACTCAGCCGCTACCGCTTAGGAGCAACATGTCTCTCCCCCTGACCCGTCGGATCGCCCGTGCCGCGCTGCTCGTCGCAGCCGGGGCAGCGCCCGTGGTCGGTGCGGCCGGAACGGCCAGCGCCGCAGGTCTGGAGTCCGTGCCGCAGCTGGGCGCACTCACCGCCCCGGACGCCGCCGACGCCTCGGCCGTGACGGGTGCCGCCACGGAGACCGCCGCCGCCGCCACCGAGGCCCTGCCCGCCGCCGCCCCCGCCGCCGACGTGGCCGGCAAGGCGACCGGCCTGCTCGGTGGGCTGCCCGCCGCGCCGGAGCTGCCGCTGGCCGACGGCGGCCTGCCCGGTGGGCTGACGGGCGGCCTGCCCGGTGGGCTGCCGCTGGGCGGCTGATCCGCCGAGGGAACACCGAAGGGGCCGGGAGCACGAACTCCCGGCCCCTTCGGGCTGTTCAGGCCCCCGCGGCTTCCGGCTGTTCAGGCCCCCGCGGCGGGCGGGGCTCAGCCGAGACGCTTGACCGCCGCCTCCACGCGCTCGTCGGTCGCGGTGAAGGCCACGCGCACGAACCGCGCGCCCGCCTCGCCGTAGAAGTCGCCGGGCGCGACCAGGATGCCCAGCCCCGCGAGGTAGGCGACCGTCTCCCAGCACGGCTCGTCCCGGGTCACCCAGAGGTAGAGGCTCGCCTCGCTGTGCTCGACGCGGAAGCCGTGCGCTTCCAGGGCGCCGCGCAGCGCCGCACGGCGGGCGGCGTAGCGGCCGCGCTGCTCCTCGACGTGCACGTCGTCGCCGAGCGCGGCGACGGTGGCGGCCTGCACCGGGGCGGGGGTCATCATGCCGCTGTGCTTGCGGATCTCCAGCAGCTCGCCGAGCACGTCCGCGTCACCGGCGACGAACGCCGCCCGGTAGCCGGCCAGGTTGGACCGCTTGGAGAGCGAGTGGACGGCGACGAGGCCCTCGTACGAGCCGCCGCACACGTCGTCGTGGAGGACGGAGACGGGCTCGGCCTCCCAGCCCAGCTCCAGGTAGCACTCGTCGCTGAAGACCAGGATCCCGTGCTCGCGCGCCCAGGCCACGATCCGGATGAGCTCCTCCTTGGGGAGGACCTGCCCGGTGGGGTTGGACGGGGAGTTGAGCCACAGCAGCTTCAGGCCGGCCGGGTCGAGCTCGGTCGGGTCGTCGTAGAGCACCGCCTCGGCGCCGCAGAGCCGCGCGCCGACCTCGTACGTCGGGTAGGCGAGCCGGGGGTACGCGACCTTGTCGCCGGCTCCGAGGCCCAGCTGCGTCGGCAGCCAGGCCACCAGCTCCTTGGAGCCGACCACCGGCAGGACGTTGCGGTGCTCGGCGGCGCTCGCGCCGAGGCGCCCGCGCACCCAGCCGGTGATCGCGTCGCGCAGGGCGGGCGTACCCCACACCGTCGGGTAGCCCGGGGAGTCCGCGGCGCCGATCAGGGCGCGCTGGATCAGCTCCGGCACCGGGTCCACCGGCGTGCCGACCGACAGGTCGACGATGCCGTCCGCGTGGGCCGCCGCCGTCGCCTTGTAAGGCGCCAGCTTGTCCCAGGGGAAGGCGGGAAGACGGTCGGATACTGCGGCCACGGTGGTCTCTGCTCTCTCTGGGTGCTGGACGCTCTGGGCGCTGGACGCGGAGGTCGGGAAAACACCTCGGTCCCGTGCGGCGGGCAGGCCGTACGGGACCGAGTGGCGCTTCTGCCGTGAGAGGTCAGTGCTCGCCGTTGATACCGGCGGGCAGCGCCGCGATGAAGGGGTGGTCGCGCTCGATCAGACCGAGCTTGGAAGCACCGCCGGGCGAACCGAGCTCGTCGAAGAACTCGACGTTCGCCTTGTAGTAGTCCTTCCACTCCTCCGGAGTGTCGTCCTCGTAGAAGATGGCCTCGACCGGGCAGACCGGCTCACAGGCACCACAGTCGACGCACTCGTCCGGGTGGATGTACAAGGACCGCTGGCCCTCGTAGATGCAGTCGACGGGGCACTCTTCGATGCATGCCTTGTCCTTGACGTCGACACAAGGCTCCGCGATGACGTAGGTCACGCTCTCGTTCCTCCTCGGTAGGGCTTTCCATATCGCGCGGGAGCGCGGCGTCGTCGATGCCCGCACCTAGTATCTCCGTTCCCGGGCACGATCCGAACAGGAGGGGCGGACAGAGCTGTGGAAATCACTGCCGGTGGGCTGCTGGAAGTCCGTATTACCCCGGCTGACGTGGGTAAACGAGTCTCTGTACGACGGGTGGAGCGCGGGCGGAGCGGGGCTCCCGAGTACGCGGACACCGTAGGGGTTCTCACATCCTGGAACGAGGGTGTGCTGCTGATCACACGAAAGGACGGCCAGACCGTCCGGATCGCGGAATCCTCGCTGGTCGCGGGCAAGGTCGTGCCGCCCGCACCGGCCCGCCGACGGGGTCCCGCGGCCTCCTTCGAGGAGCTCTCGCGGGTCGCGGCGCGGTCCTGGCAACCCCTGGAGAGCGAGCAGCTGGGCGAGTGGACGCTGCGCGCGGCCGCCGGATTCACCCGGCGGGCCAATTCGGTGCTTCCGCTCGGCGATCCGGGGATACCGCTGGACGATGCACTCGCGCGAGTGACCTCCTGGTACGTGGAACGAGGACTTCCGGCGTACGTGCAGGCCGCGACGGGGGCGGTCGGCACCCAGGAGCTGCTGATCGCGGAGCTGGAACGGCGGGGCTGGGCGGCCGAGGTGTCGGCGGAGGTACGGATCGGCGCGCTGGCGCCGGTCGGCGACGTGGACGCACCCGCCGCCGGGGACGTACGGCTGACCCGGGTCCCGGACGAGGAGTGGCTGGGGCGCTACGGGAAGGTCGGCGACCCGGAGGTGGCCCGGCGGGTGCTGGTCGAGGGCCCCTCGGTGTGGTTCGCGGCGCTGCCCGGGGGCCGGGCCGTAGGACGGTGCGTGGTGGACGGCCGGTGGGCGGGCTTCGCGGCGGTGACGGTCGATCCCGCGTACCGGCGGGAGGGGCTGGCGACGGCGGTGATGGCGGCGCTGGCGAGGCGGGCGCTGGAGGAGGGCGCGTCGGCGGCGTGGCTCCAGGTGGAGACGGACAATCCGGGGGCGCTGGCCCTGTACGACGGGCTGGGCTTCGCGCCGCACCACGCGTACCACCACTACCGGGCGGCGGCGTGAGTCCGGCGGCCCGGCGGGAGCAGTTCGCGGCGGAGGCGCGGTCGGAGCGGCCGGACCTGGCGCTGCTGTGCCTGCTGCTGGCGGCGGAGGCGGACCCGGACCTGGACGAACGCGCCATGGACTGGGCGCAGATCGAGCTGGACCGGCTGGCCGGGATGCTGCCGTACGGGCTGCGGGGCGGGCGGGCGTGGGCCTCGGCGGTCACGGAACTGCTTGGCGGCCGCCTCGGTTTCCACGGCACTCCGGCGGACTACGACCGGCTGTCGTCCTCGCTCCTGCACGAGGTGCTGCGGCGTCGGCGGGGCTTGCCGATCCTGTTGTCGGTGGTGTGGCTGGAGGTCGCCCGGCGGGCGGGGGCGCCGGTGTACGGGCTGGGGCTGCCGGGGCACTTCGTGGTGGGGTTCGGGGACCCGGAGGAGGGAGTGGTGGTCGACCCGTTCGCGGGCGGCGCGTCCTTGGGAGCGGGGCCGGCGGAGCTGGCGGAGGGGCCGCGGACGCCGGCCCGCACGCTGGACATCGTGCTGCGGATCCTGAACAACATCCGGGCGTGGGCCTCCGCCCGGCCGGAGCAGTCGGGGGTGGCGCTGTGGGCGCTGGACCTGTCGCTGCTGCTGCCGTCGCATCCGGCGTCGCTGCGGTTCGAGCGGGCGCGGCTGCTGGTGGAACGCGGTGCGTTTCGGGAGGGGGCGGCCGAACTGGAGGCGTACGCCGATGTGGTGGCCGCGGTGGATGCCGGTGCGGCGGACCGCATCCGCGCCGAGGCCGTCTCCGCTCGCGCCCTGCTGAACTGAGCCCGGGCCTCCCGCTCGGGCCCGGCCCCGGCCCCGGCCCCGGCTCCGGCTCCCGGCCCCTGGCTCCGTGCCCCGCCTCCCGGCCCCCAGCTCGGGCCCGGCCCCAGCTCCCGGCCCCTGGCTCCGTGCCCCGCCTCCCGCCCCCAGCTCGGGCCCGGCTCCGGCTCCGGGCCGAGCCTCGATCGCCGGCGCGGCTCAAAGACCTGGGGCTCCGCCCCAGACCCCGCGCCTCAAACGCCGGCGGGGCTGATTTTCGCTGATGCCGACCGCCAGGCTCCTCCCACCCCCGTCGGCGCTCGAGGCGCGGGGCGCCGGGCAGAGCCCCGGCCACCCAGCCCCGCCGGCACGGGGCGCGGAGCGGAGCCATTCCAGCCCCGCCGGCGATTGAGGCGCGGGGTACGGGGCAGAGCCCGGTCCTTCAGCCCTGCCGGCCCTTGCGGCACAGGGCGCGGGGCAGAGCCACGGTCTTCCAGCCCCGCCGGCGATTGAGGCGCGGGGCACGGGGCAGAGCCCCGATCCTTCAGCCCCGCCGGCCCTGGCAGCGCGCGACCCGGGGCAGAGCCATTCCAGCCCCGCCGGCGATTGAGGCGCGGGGCACGAGGCAGAGCCCCGATCCTTCAGCCCCGCCGGCCCTGGCAGCGCGGGACCCGGGGCAGAGCCATTCCAGCCCCGCCGGCGATTGAGGCGCGGGGTACGGGGCAGAGCCCCGATCCTTCAGCCCCGCCGGCGCTTGGGGCGCGGGGCACCGGTTAGAGCCAGCCCTTTTCGCGGGCCGTGCGGATGGCTTCGGCTCGGTTGCGGGAGGCCAGTTTCTGGATCGCCGTCGAGAGGTAATTGCGGACCGTGCCCTGGGACAGGTGGAGACGGGCCGCCAGCTCCGCGTTGGTCGCGCCCGACTCCGCCGCCCGCAGAACCTCCCGCTCCCGCTCCGTCAGCGGATTCGCGCCCTCGGCCAGGGCCGCCGCCGCCAGCGTCGGGTCGATGACGCGCTCCCCCGCCAGGACCTTGCGTACGGCGGCCGCCAGCTGCGCGGCCGGCGCGTCCTTGACCAGGAACGCGGAGGCGCCCGCCTCCATCGCCCCCCGCAAGTAGCCGGGGCGGCCGAAGGTGGTCAGGATGACGATCCGGATCGCGGGGTGCGCGGCCCGCAGGGCCGCGGCCGCTTCGATGCCCGTCATGCCGGGCATCTCGATGTCCAGCAGCGCGACGTTCACGTCGTGCGCGCCGGCCGCCGCCACCACCTCGTCGCCGCGGGCTACCTGGGCCAGTACCTCGATGTCCGGTTCCAGGCCGAGCAGGGCGGCGAGGGCCTCGCGGACCATCGACTGGTCCTCCGCCAGGAGGATGCGGATGGGGCGTGAGGTCATGATCCCGATCCTAGGGCCAGGGGGACACGGGCCGTGAGGGCGAAGCCGGTCTTGCCGGCCGGGCCCGCCGACAGAGTGCCGCCGACCGCCTCCAGGCGTTCCGTCAGGCCCGTCAGGCCGTTGCCGGGGACGGCGGGACCGCCCGTGCCGTCGTCCGACACCATCAGCTCGGCCACCGGGTCGGCGAGGGTCTGCCGGGTCTCCAGCGTGATCCGGCAGCGTTTGGCCCCGCTGTGCCGGACCACGTTGGTCACCGCCTCGCGCAGCGACCACGCCAGCGCCGACTCCGCCTCCTCCGAGAGGTCGTCCGCCGGATCCGCCGGGAGCTGCGCGACCACGCCCGCCGCGGCCAGCGCCGTCCGGGCGCCCGCGAGTTCGCCGGGCAGGGTGGGCCGCCGGTAGCCGCTCACGGCTTCGCGTACGTCGACCAGCGCCTGCCGGCTGACCCGCTCGATGTCCGCCACCTGCTGGGCGGCGGCCTCGGGCTGTCCGGGCAGCATCCGGCCCGCCAGCTCGCTCTTCAGCGTGATCAGCGACAGCGAGTGGCCCAGCAGGTCGTGCAGGTCGCGGGCCATCCGCAGGCGTTCCTCGTTGGCCGCGAGCTGTGCCACCGTGGCCCGGGCCTCGCGCAGTTCGATGGTGGTCCGGATCATGGCGCGGATGCCGACCATCGCGAATCCGCCCATCAGGGCCGGGACCAGCAGGCCGGCCAGGTAGGCCTCGCCGCCGGGCACCGCGTAAGCCGTCGCCGTCAGCAGCGCGGTCGCGGCCGGGACCGTCCAGCGGGATATCTCCCCGGGCAGCGCGGCGCCGGAGGAGATGGCCACGTAGACGAAGAGCACGAGCCATTCGCGGCCCAGGGCCAGCGACAGGATCGTGGCCTGGGCGGCGAGCACCACCACGGAGAACAGGACCCGCCGCACCGCGATCTGCCGGGCGGTGCGGAAGACCAGCACCAGGTACCAGGCGACGAAGGCCGCGAGGCCCAGGCCGCCGAGCAGCCGGGCTCCGGGGCTGTGTCCGCCGTGGATCAGGTCGGTGACGGGCGCGCTCAGGTAGAAGAGCCAGATGCCGATCCAGAGCCCTTTCACCAGCTTCTGGCGGCGGTTCTCCGGCGGTTTGCCGATCCCCGTGCGGTGGTGGTCTTCCTGCGTCAGCGCCACTGGTTCATGCCTTCATCGAGTCCTTGCGGTACAGCCAGGCGGCGGCACCGGTGAACAGTACGAAGTACACGGCCAGGACCGCCACGTCCTTGGCGTGCGGTGCGCCGCCGAGCTCGATGGCCTGGCCGAGGCCCGCGTAGGCGTGGGTGGGGAGCCAGCTCGCGAGGGTCTGGAGCCACTGCGGGAAGTTCGTGGTGGGCATCCACAGGCCGCCGAGGATGGACAGGCCGAAGTAGAAGAGCATCGTGATGGGGCGGACGTTGTCCCCGCTCGCCAGGTATCCGATGGCGACGCCGAGCGCGGCGAAGACGAGGCTGCCTGCCCAGATCGCACCGGTGAGGGCGAGCCACTGCCAGGCGGCGAAGCGTACGTCCTTCACCGCGGCCGCAACCGCGAAGACGACCAGGATGGACGGGAGCGAGAGCACTCCGGCGCTGGCGGTCTTGGCGAGCACGTAGCCGCGGCCGGGCAGGGCGGTGAGCCGGAGCTGGCGGACCCAGCCCTTCTCGCGCTCCTTGGCGATGCGCTCGCTGTTGCCCATCAGGACGGCGGTCAGGGCGCCGAAGGAGGCCATGGCGACCATGTAGAAGGCGGGCATGGTCAGTTCGGTGCCCATGACCCTCGTGGTGCCGTCGAGGGTCCCGCCGAGCATCAGGAAGAGGGCGGCCGGATAGAGCACGGTGAAGAAGAGGTACTTCTTGTTGCGCAGGGCTCGGGCTATTTCGAGCTTGACCAGGGCGTTCACTTCGAGGCCTCCTCGGTGAGGGCGATGAAGGCCTGTTCCAGGCCGAGACCCGCGACCTCCAGGTTGCGGGGGTAGAGCCCGAGCGCGTAGACGGCGTGCACGGTCGCGTCGGCGTCGTGGGACTGGAGCCGCACGGTCGCGCCGTGCCGCTCGTAGGCGGTGAGGGCGGGCAGGGCGCGGAGCATCTGCTCGTCCGCGGCGTCACGGCCGTCCAGGTCGAAGGAGACCTTCCGGGCGCCCGCCCTGGCCTTGATCTCGGCGGCCGTGCCGTCGGCCAGCAGCCGGCCCTTGTTGAGGACCAGTACCCGGTCGGCGATGGCGTCCGCCTCTTCCAGGTAGTGCGTGGCGAAGAGGACGGTACGGCCCTGGGCGGCCTGTTCCCGCATGGTGGCCCAAAAGGCCTGGCGGGAGGTCACGTCCATGCCGGTGGTCGGCTCGTCCAGGACGATCAGGTCGCTGTGGCCGGCGGTGGCGAGGGCGAAGCGGACGCGCTGTTCCTGGCCGCCGGAGAGCTTGTTGACCATCCGGTCGGCGATGCCGTCCACTCCGGCGCGGGTCAGCACCTCGTCCACCGGGTACGGGCGGGGGTGCAGGGAGCAGCCGAGGGCGACCAGTTCGCGCACGGTCACGTCCTCCATCAGGCCGCCGCTCTGGAGCATCGCGCCGACGCGGCCGGCGGCGACGGCCTCGCGCGGGGTGGTGCCGAAGAGCCGGACGGAGCCGGAGTCGGCGGGGCGCAGGCCGAGCAGGAGGTCGAGGGTGGAGGACTTTCCGGCGCCGTTGGGGCCGAGCAGTGCGACGGTCTCGCCCGGGTGGAGTGTGAGGGAGAGGCCGTCGACCGCCCGGACCGTGCCGTAGCTCTTGCTCACGTTGTCGAAGCTCACCACGGTGTCGGTGGCGGTCTGCGCGGTGCGTGTCGCGGTCGTCGTCATGGCTCAAGACTCGCCCGTACGGGGTCTCGCGCGGCAGTGTCGACCGTCGTGGGTGGCGCATGACGGATGTCATGCGGCGGACGTGACAGTGCCCCCGACCGGTCGGGGCGGGGGCACTGTGAAGGGGGCTTCCTAGCCGGCGTTGGTGTCGATGACCGCCGTCCGCTCGGCCGTCGTCTTGCCGCGCAGGGCCTTGACGAGGGCTCCGGCGACGTCCTGCGGGGTGACGGCGGTCTTGGAGCCGTCGCCGCGGGTGATCAGGATGCCGTCGAAGGTGTTCCCGTAGCCCTCCTTGAGGGCTACGAGGTCGAACTTCTCGACGAGGTGGCCGTCCACCGCCTGCATGCTGAGGATCTTCGGCAGGGTCTTGCTGCCGAAGGGGACGGACTTGGTGCCGATCTTGACGACGGCGTTGGCGGACATCGCGGGTTCGGCGAAGTCCTTCATGGCCCGGTCGAGTTCGGCCTGGTCGATGACCGGGGCCTTGGTGGTGACCGGCAGTTCGGGCACGGTCTGCTTGCCGGTGGCGACCATGTCGCGGAAGGCCTTGGTGACCTGCTCCACGGAAGCGTCCACGTCCAGGGTGGTGCCGGGGGTGCCGGGGACGGCAACGGCCTTGCCGGTGTCGAACTTGATCGTGCCCTCGGTGGCCGAACCGGAGGTGCCCGCGAGCTCCTGGAGCGCGACCTGGAGCTTCTCCTCGTCGACCGGCATCACGGCGTCGGCCTTGCGCTCGTTGCCGAGGAGGGAGCCGATGACGGTGATCGGGTTGTAGTCGCTGCCGGCCGCGTTGCGGACGGTGGTCTGGCTGTCCAGGGTCAGGCCGGCCTTCTCGGGCTTCAGCTCGACCTGCTTGCCGCCGACGCTGAGCTGGAGCGGGGCGGCGGCGCGCGTGCCGAAGGCCGTCTGGAGCTTGGCCACGGCCTCGTCCCGGCTGCCGCTGATGTCGACGCTGAGGACGGTGGTGCCCTTGGGGACGTCGGAGTGGTTGAGGAGCAGCCCGGCTCCGTAGGCCACGCCGAGGAGGACCACGGCGGCGCCGCCGAGGAGGACCAGCTTGGAGCGGCCCTTCTTGGCGGGCTTGGCGGCCTTGGCGGGGGCGGCCTTCTGCTGCGCGGGCGTGGGGCGCGGCACGGCCGGCGCGGGCGGCGGGACCGGGGTCGTCCCCGGTCCCGCCTCGGGTCCGGGCCAGCGCGGCGACTCCTCGCCGGGGGGGCCGCCGACGGGGCCGCCGAGAGGGCCGGAGCCGTAGCCGGGGCCGCCCGTGGGGCCCGGGAAGCCCTCACTCTGGCTGTCGTAGACGGGGAACGCCTCGGTGACGGGGCCGGAGTCGTCCTGGCCGCTCCCGTACGTTGGGAAGCCCTGGGTCGATCCGACGCCGGGGCCGCCGGGGGCGGGCGGGGCCGGGGAGAAGCCCGGGCGGTAGTCCGCGACCGGCGGGGGCGGCGTGCGCGGCGGCGCGAAGCCCGCGTCGGGGGGCGGGGCCTGGGTGCGCGCGGGCGGCGGGAAGCCGGCGCCCGGCCCGGCCGGAGGCGGCGGGGTGACCCGCGGGGCGGGGGCGGAGCCCGCTCCGGGCCCGGGCGGCGGAGTCTGCTCCCGGACGGGCAGGGGTGGCGGGGTGGGCGCCGGCGCGGGGGCCGGGGCCGGAGCGGGCGCCTTGCGGGGGGCGAACCAGTTGCTGGCCGGCTCCTCGGCTTCGCCCGCGCCCTGGGCACGGGCCGGCTCCTGCTCGGCCTCGATGCGCGTCGGCACGGGCTTCGGCCGCTGCGCGAGCGGCGGCTCGGGCGCCCGCCCGGGCACCGGTTCGGATGCCTGCTGCGGCGCCGGCCGCGTCTCCGGCGCGGCGCCCGCCGCTCCGGAGGTGCTGCCCATCGCCTTGCGTACGACCACCGGAGGGATCGGCCGCGAACCCGGGATGTTGATCCGGATCCGGGTCGTCAGGGTGGTCTCGGTCTTGGGCCCGTCGGAATCGGGCGTGGACGGCTTCGAGGTCACAGGGTTCTCCTCCGGGGCGGTCGCCGCAGCGTCCGTGGACGGATACTGGCCGGTTCCATACGGCGGCGTACCCGAGGGGTAAGCGGCTCCACCGCGCCCGTTGGGCCCGGAGGACGAACTGTCAGTTTCACGACTCAAGGCAGGTTCTCCCGGTTGGCTCCGCCGCCCGTCATACCGTGCGCGGGCAGCTCGGCGGCCCGTCCACCATACTGGCCGCCGCCGCCGCGCAACTGACCCAAGGGAATCACTGGTTCCTCATAGGCCCCGCCAAACCCCCCTGAAGTGGCCCTCGGGCTCCCGTGCGCTCGCCTCGCGCCGACCTCCTAAGGAGTCCGACACCACGTCACTTGGCAGACCGCGCGGCCGAAACCGGCCGATCCAGCGGACCGCGCATCGTGGCGCACATCACAGCGAGCACCGTCCCGCCCAAAAGGTAGGCGTACATGCCGATTCCGGACGAACTGAGCAGGAAGTCCCCCTCGGGGCGCGGGACCCCGAGCAGCACGTACGCGAGGAACCAGCCGACCGCGGCCCCGCCCACCCCGAGTCCGGTCCCGAGCGCGATCCGCCCGCCGAGGAACAGCCCGAAGGCGGCCAGGAGCGCGAGCAGCAGACCACCGGGGAACCACAGGTCCACCACCAGCCAGCCGGCCAGGCCGGTCAGCGCGCCCACGACCAGCAGGCCCAGGCAGCCGGCGAGCCGCCCGGGGGTCAGCGTCCCGGTCACGCGTCCACCCCCGCGAACAGGTCGTGCTCGCGCTCGCCCGCCGGTGCGCCCGGCGTGCCCTCGACGAGTTCGTAGTACTCCCGGGCGAACAGCGGCTGCGCCAGGTCGTTGGAGAGCGCGAAGAAGGGCCCGTCCACGGCGATCTGGGTGGTGTGGGCGCGCATGGCGGCCGCCTTCGCCGCCACGAACCGCTCCTCGTCGCCGATCTCGGCGGTGATCCGCTCGTCGGGGACGACCCCCGGCACGTCCTGCGGCGAGGCCAGCCCCGGGAAGGGCACCTCGTTGCCGACCGCGCGCAGCTTGGCGAAGCCCTCCTCGACCACCGAGAGGGGAACGCGGTTCCAGTAGACCTTCCCGACCGTGTGCGGCTCGCCGAGGTCGCGCCGGTACGCGCCCTCCGAGGCGAGTTCGGCCGCGCGCATGGCGACCCGGTGCGCCTGGATGTGGTCGGGGTGCCCGTAGCCGCCGTCCGGGTCGTAGGTGACGAGCACCTGCGGGCGCACATCCCGGATCACTTCCACGAGGTAAGCGGCGGCCTCGTCCACGTCGGCGGACCAGAAGGCCTCCGGGCGGTGGTTCTGCGGGACGCCCATCATCCCGGAGTCCCGGAATCGTCCGGGGCCGCCGAGGAACCGGTGGTCGCTGACGCCCAGTTCGGCCATGGCGGCGGCGAGTTCGCCGACGCGGTGGGCGCCGAGGCCGTCGTCGCGGTCGGCCGCCAGGTGGGCCAGCTCGGCGGGGATGACCTCCCCCTCCTCACCGAGGGTGCAGGTCACCAGCGTGACGTGGGCACCCTCGGCCGCGTACTTGGCCATGGTGACGCCGTTGTTGATCGACTCGTCGTCCGGGTGCGCGTGCACGAGGAGCAGCCGACGGGCGGGAAGACCGTTCATGGCGCCTAGCCTACGAGGCAGGGATCAGAACTTGAGCCCACTGATCATGCTGGCCACGTTCGAAGTGAGCTGGCTGAGGGTCGGGGCGATGGTGGAACTCGCCAGATAGAACCCGAGGAGCACACAGACCACCGCGTGTCCCGCCTTCAGGCCCGACCTTCGGACCAGCAGGAATACGACGATCGCCAGCAGCACCACGGCCGAGATCGAGAGTGCCACGGCGTTTCACCTCCACGTCGAGCGGACATCGGTACACGATTCGTGCTCGGCGAGAGTCATACCCACCGTGCGCTACGGATCATAACTATCCGTGCCAGCGCATCGATCGAAATCCGGCAGCACAAGGGGCGCACGCCGCGCATGGGCAGGGTCACGGGGGAGGCCGGCCGGAGGGGCTGTACGCCTCTCCGGCCGGCTGTCGGCACCCGCACGGCCGCACGTCGCCAAGGCTGCATGCCCTGGATCTCGGGGCAGAAACGGTCAAGTTGCCCCTGTGTAAACGACGTTGAGAGCAGTGGCCGCCGTTTCCGCGCCGGACGTCCGGGGGTGGCCGGAAATGATCGGCCGTCTGCACTACTCCTTCGTCAGCGGAGACGGAGGAGCCGGAGGAGGTGGGGGCGGAGACGGAGGAGGTGGGGGCGGAGGCGGCGGAGCCGTCGGCGGGACCACCTGCTTCTCCGCCGCGAAGTGACAGGCCGACGGGTGGGCCGCCGGGCCGGACGGGAAGACCGCGGGGACCGCGAGCAGCGGCACCTCCACCACGCACCGCTCCTGCGCCTTCCAGCAGCGGGTGCGGAAGGGGCAGCCCGAGGGCGGGTTGGCCGGGGACGGCACGTCGCCGGAGAGGATGATGCGCTCGCGGTGGGCGCGGGCCTCCGGGTCGGGGACGGGTACGGCCGACAGCAGGGCCTGGGTGTACGGGTGGGTCGGGTGGTCGTAGATCTGGGTGTCGGATCCGATCTCGACGATCCGGCCCAGGTACATGACGCCCACCCGGTCGGAGATGTGCCGCACGATCGACAGGTCGTGCGCGATGAACACGTACGACAGGCTGAACTCGTCCTGGAGGCGTTCCAGCAGGTTGATCACCTGGGCCTGCACGGAGACGTCCAGCGCGGAGACCGGCTCGTCGGCGACGATGATCTCGGGCTGGAGGGCCAGGCCGCGGGCGATGCCGATGCGCTGGCGCTGGCCGCCGGAGAACTGGTGCGGATAGCGGTTGATGTACTCGGGGTTGAGGCCGACCACGTCCAGCAGGTCCTGGACCCTCCGCCGGCGCGAGCCCTTCGGGGCGACCTCGGGGTGGATCTCGTACGGCTCCCCGATGATGTCGCCGACCGTCATGCGCGGGTTGAGCGAGGTGTACGGGTCCTGGAAGACCATCTGGATGTTGCGCCGGACGGCCTTGAGGGCGCGCCCCGACAATCTGGTGATGTCCTCGCCCTTGTACGAGATCGCGCCCGCCGTCGGCCGTTCCAGGTTGACCAGCATCCTGGCCACGGTCGACTTCCCGCAGCCGGACTCGCCGACGATGCCCAGCGTCTCGCCGGCGCGCAGGCCGAACGAGACCCCGTCGACGGCCTTGACCGCACCGATCTGCTTGCGGAAGACGATGCCCTGCGTCAGCGGATAGTGCTTGACCAGGTCCTTCACTTCCAGGAGTTCAGCCATGAAGGCACTCCTTCCAGAAGTGGCAGGCGCTGGTCCGCTCCACCGGCGACTCCGTCACCTCGTACAGCGGCGGGACGTCGGTACGGCACACCGCCTGCGCCATCGGACAGCGCGGGTTGAAGGCGCAGCCGGGCGGGATGGCCAGCAGGTTCGGGGGCAGGCCCTTGATCGCGTACAGCTCCTGGCCCTTCTGGTCCAGGCGCGGGATGGAGTCCAGCAGGCCACGGGTGTACGGGTGCGCGGGCGCCTTGTAGATCTCGTGGACGGGGGCCGCCTCGACGATCCGGCCCGCGTACATGACGGCGATCTTGTCCGCGACGTCGGCGACCACGCCCAGGTCGTGGGTGATCAGGATGAGGCCCATGTTCAGCTCGCGCCGGAGCTCGGCCAGCAGGTCCATCACCTGGGCCTGGACGGTGACGTCCAGGGCGGTGGTCGGCTCGTCCGCGATGATCAGCGAGGGCTCCAGGGCCAGCGCCATGGCGATCATGATGCGCTGGCGCATGCCGCCGGAGAACTGGTGGGGGTAGTCCCCCACCCGCTGCTTCGCCGCCGGGATCTTCACCCGGTCCATCAGCTCGACGGCCTTGGCCCTGGCGTCCTTGCGGGACGTGCCGCGGTGGACCTGGTACATCTCGCCGAGCTGCGCGCCCACGCTGAGCACGGGGTTCAGGGACGAGAGGGCGTCCTGGAAGATCATCGCCATCTGGGCGCCGCGGATCTTCCGCCGGTCCTCCTCCTTCATCTTGAGCAGGTCCTGGCCCTTGAAGAGGATCTCGCCGCCCGCGATCCGGCCCGGCGGCACTTCGAGGATGCCCATCACGGCCTGGGCGGTCACCGACTTGCCGGAGCCGGACTCGCCGAGCACGGCGAGGGTCTCGCCCTCGTCCACCGAGTAGTCGACGCCGTTGACCGCCTTCGCGACTCCGTCGCGCGTCTTGAATTCCACGTGCAGGTCGCGGACTTCGAGCAGCATGTGCGGGGCTCCTCAGCGCAGCTTGGGGTCGAGGGCGTCGCGCACCGCGTCGCCGAGCATGATGAAGGCGAGCACGGTCAGGCTGAGCGCGGTCGCCGGGTAGAGCAGCATGTGCGGGGCGTTGCGGATCTGCGAGGCCGCGTTGGAGATGTCGATGCCCCAGGAGACGGTGGGCGGACGCAGGCCCACACCGAGGAAGGACAGGGTGGCTTCCAGCGCGATGTACGTGCCGAGCGCGATGGTGGCGACCACGATGACGGGCGCGACGGCGTTGGGCGCCACGTGCCGCAGCAGCATCCGGCCGTTGCCGGCGCCGAGCGCCCGGGCGGCCTGGACGTAGTCGTTCTGTTTGACGGTGATCACCGAGCCGCGGGCGATGCGGGCGACCTGGGGCCAGCCGAGCAGGACGATGAAGCCGACGACGGGCCAGACGGTGGTGCTGGTGACGACGGACAGGAAGACCAGGCCGCCGAGGACGACCGGGATGCCGAAGAAGATGTCCGCGACCCGGGAGAGCAGGGCGTCGCCCCAGCTGCCGAAGAATCCGGCGAGGCCGCCGAGCGCCGAGCCGAGCAGCGCGGCGCCGAGCGTGGCGCAGACGCCGACGGTGATGGAGGCACGGGCGCCGTAGACGGTACGGGTGTACACGTCGCAGCCCTGGGTGTCGTAGCCGAAGGGGTGCCCGGGGGAAGAGCCCTGCTGCGATTTGGACAGGTCGCACTGCAGGGGGTCGCCGCTCGCGATGAGCTGGGGCCAGATCGAGATGACGATCAGGAAGAGGATCATCAGCGAGGAGACGACGAAGACCGGGTTGCGGCGCAGTTGGTGCCAGGCGTCGGACCACAGCGAGCGGGCCTTTTCCTTGGGGCCGGGGCCGGGGCCGCGGAGCCCCGCGGCCCCCTCGATGCTCTCGACGCTCTCCGCCTCTTCCAGGGCCAGATCCATGGGACCGCCCTGGCCGGTGGGGGAGACGGCCTCGTGGGGGCGCGGCCCCACGGGGTCGTAGCCGCCGGGGCCTGCGGGACGCTCGGGTTCAGGCATAGCGGATCCTCGGGTCCAGGACCGCGTAGAGCAGGTCGACGAGCAGGTTCGCCAGCAGGAAGACGATGACGAGGATCGTCACGAAGCCGACGACCGTGGGCGAGTTGTTGCGCAGGATGCCCTGGTAGAGCTGGTAGCCGACGCCGTGGATGTTGAAGATCCGCTCGGTGACGATGGCTCCGCCCATCAGGGCGCCGATGTCGGTGCCGATGAAGGTGATGACGGGGATGAGGGAGTTGCGCAGCAGGTGCCGGCTGACGACCCGGCGGCGCGGCAGCCCCTTGGCGGTGGCGGTGCGGACGTAGTCGGCCTTGGCGTTCTCGGCGATCGAGGTGCGGGAGAGCCGGGTGACGTACGCCAGGGACACGAGGGCGAGCACGATGCCGGGCAGGATCAGCTCGTTGAAGGGGGCGTCCGGGGAGACGGTGGGTTTGACCCAGCCCCATTTGACGCCGAAGAGGTACTGGAGCAGATAGCCCGTCACGAAGGTGGGCACGGAGATGACGACGAGGGTGAGCACCAGGACGGAGGTGTCGACGGACTTGCCGCGGCGCAGCCCGCTGATCACGCCGAGGGTGATGCCGAAGACGATCTCGATGACGATCGCGATGATGGTCAGGCGCAGCGTGACGGGGAAGGCGCTGGCCATGAGCTCGGTGACCGGCTGCCCGTTGAAGGCGGTGCCGAAGTTGCCCTGGAAGATCTGGCCCATGTAGTGGAGGTACTGCTTCCACAGGGGCTGGTCGAGGTAGAGGTCCTTGCGGATGCGCGCGGCGGTGGCGGGGTCGGGTGCCTTGTCGCCGAAGAGGGCCGCGACCGGGTCACCGAGCGCGTACACCATGAAGAAGATCAGGAAGGTGCTGCCGATGAACACCGGGATCATCTGGAGCAGCCGCCGGATCACATAACGTCCCATGGAGTGCTCCATGTGTGTGGGTGGGCCCGTGTCGGTGTTCGGCGGGCCCCCCGCGCGGCGGGGGGCCCGGATCCGTGCGATCCGTCAGCCGGTCAGCTGACCTTGATCGCGTCGTAGACCGGGACGCTGAACTGGTTGAGCGCCACGTCCGTGAGCCGCTCGGAGTATCCGGCGCTGCCGTTCTGGTACCAGAGCGGGATGGAGGGCATCTGCTCGGCGAGGATCTTCTCGGCGTCCTGGAACGTGGCGACCGCCTTCGCCGCGTCGCTCTCCTGGTTGGCCTGGTCGATGAGCTTGTCGAAGTCCGGGTTGCTGAACTTCCCGTAATTGGAGGAGGCGCCGGTGTAGTACAGCGGCTGGAGGAAGTTCTGGATCAGCGGGTAATCGGCCTGCCAGCCGGAGCGGAAGGGACCGGTCAGCTTGTAGCTGCTCTGCTGGTTCCTGAAGTCGGCGAAGGTGCCCACGGGGTTGACCGTGCACACCGGGCCCTCGCCGAGGGCGTTGTTGATGCTGTTGCAGACGGCGTCCATCCAGTCGCGGTGCGAGCCGGTGTCCACGTTGGAGGTCAGCGTGACCTTGCCCCCGGGGAGCCCGCCGCCCTCCTGGATGAGCTTCTTGGCCTCGGCGGGGTCGTAGACGCAGGCGTCGCCGCAGAGGGTGGCGGAGAAGCCGCCCTTCTCCCCGAGGGCCGGGGAGGTCCAGTCCTTGGCGGAGGTGCGGGTCTCCTGGAAGATCTGCTTGGTGATCTCGTCGCGGTTGATCGCCCGCGAGATTCCCAGGCGAACCTTCTCCGAGCCCGCCTTGCTCCACTGGGGGTCGTACAGGGGGAAGGTGAGGGTCTGGATGATGAGGGCCGGCTGGTTGATGTACCGGTCGCCGAGGTCGTTCTTGACGTTCTTCAGCTGCTGCGCCGGCACGTCGTCGACGAGGTCGAGGTTGCCGGAGATCAGGTCCGTGTAGGCGGTGTTGTTGTCGGTGTAGACCTTGAGGTCCACCCCGCCGTTCTGGGCCTTGTCCGTACCGGGGTAGCCGTCCCACTTGCGCAGCTTCATCCCGGTGCCCTTGGTGTACGAGTCCACCATGTACGGGCCGTTGCCGACGGGCTTGGCGAGCCAGCCCGCGTGGTCGGTGAAGAAGGCCTTGGGCAGCGGGGAGAAGGCCTGGTAGCCGAGGGTCTCGGGCCAGGTGGAGAACTTCTGCTTCAGGGCGACGGTGAAGGTCGTGGGATCCTTGACCACCAGCCCCTTCATCGTCTTCGCCTTGGGTTCGCCGGAGGCCGGGTGCAGGTCCTCGTAACCGACGATGTCGGAGAAGAACGGCGAGTTGTTCTGCTTGTTGCGCACGTCCGCCGCGTAGTTCCAGGCGTCCACGAAGGACTGGGCGGTGACCGGCTCGTCGTTGCTGAACTTCCAGCCGTCCTTCAGTGTGATCGTGAAGTTCTGGCTGTCGGTCGTCTCGAACTTCTCGGCGAGCATGTTCTTGGCCTCGCCGGTCTTCGCGTCGTAGCGCTTGAGACCCCGGAAGAGCATGTCGAGGACCTTGCCGCCCTGCACCTCATTGGTGTTGGCCGGCTCCAGCGGGTTCTGCGGGTCACCCCATGAGGAGCTGACGATCCCCGCGCCCTCGCCACCGCCTCCGCCGTTGTCGCTTCCGCCGCCGCAGGCCGTCGCCGCGAGGGCGACGGCCACCGCACATGCGGCCCACTTGGCGTGGGTGGCTCCGCGCATGGAGTGCCTCCTATGGATCCCAAGACTCACTTGGGCCCAATGTCACCCTATGTAGGGTCCCGCACACCCCCGGTTGGACCGATTGCACCCTCGCTCCCGCCGCCTGTCACCCCTCTGGGTGCAGCAAAGGCAGCTCCCAGGAGTCGACGGCGTAGTGCAGGCCCATCCCGTGCGCCTCGTAGAGCGCGAGTGCGCCGGTTTCGTTCTGCGTGTCCACGCCGAGGCCCACGGTGTCCCGGCCGCGCGCCGCGTAGACCGCGAAGCCGTGGCGCAGCAGGAACCCGCCGATGCCGCGGCCGCGCAGGTCCTCCCGTACGCCGATGTGGCTGAGCCAGCCCATGCTCGTACGGTCGTCCCGGGTCAGCAGCACGGCCACGTCGCCCGCGCCGGGCAGGGAGGCGATCCACACCAGGGACCAGTCGAGTTCACGGGCGGCGAGGTGGTCCAGCCAGGGCTCGTACGCGCGCTCCACGTGGCCGAAGTGCGCCGCGAAGGTCTGCTCGACCAGGGCATGGGCCCGGCGGCGGTCTGCCTCGTCGGCGGCGCAGTGGCGCAGGGCGAGCCCTTCGACGGGAAGGTCCGGGGGCAGGTCGGCCGCCGGGGAGAGGCGCCGGGTCATGACCTGGTAGCGGCGGACGGTGCGGTAGCCGCGGCCGGTGAGCAGGTCGAGGTCGAGGGTGGGCTCGACGTTGAGCTGGAGCCGCAGCCGGCGCGCCGCGGCCCCGGCGGCCATCTCCCGGGCCCTGGCCTCCATGAGCTCCAACAGCCGGCGCGCGGCCTCCCGGTGCCCGGGCAGCACGTAGTGGTCGCTGTCGATCCTGCCCGGCCCGGCGTCGGACCAGACCAGGGCGTAGGCCACGAGCCGGCCGCCCTGGAAGGCGAGCCAGGAGTCGGTGGCCAGGTCGACGTCGGGGTGGTGGAGGTCGGCCTCCACGGTGCCCAGGTCGGTCTCCGGCCGACCGATCTCGATCATGTCGACGGCGTTGAGGAGGGCGCAGATGTCGGACGCGTCCCCGGGCCCGGCGGGCCGGACGGTCAGCATGGCGGTCATCGGCCCACTCTCCGCCCGGGCGGCACGCGGGTGCAACTGACTTTGCCCGTACGGGAAACGCCGGAGCGCCCGGCGCCGGAGGAAGTCCGGTGCCGGGCGCCCTGGTGGACGAACGCCCGCGGGGATCAGACGGCCAGGATGGCCTTCTCCTCCGCGAAGTGGCAGGCCGACTCGTGCGCGGCGTGCGTGTCCAGGCCCTTGAAGCGCTCCGGGACCGCCAGCAGCGGCTCCTCCGTGGAGCACTTCTCCTCGGCCTTCCAGCAGCGGGTGCGGAAACGGCAGCCCGACGGCGGGTTGGCCGGGGACGGGACGTCACCGGTGAGGATGATCCGCTCGCGGCCCTCGCGGGCCGCCGGGTCCGGGACGGGCACCGCGGAGAGCAGCGCCTGCGTGTACGGGTGGGTCGGGTGGTCGTAGATCTGCGCGTCGCTGCCGATCTCGGCCATCTTGCCCAGGTACATGACGCCCACGCGGTCCGAGATGTGCCGGACGATCGAGAGGTCGTGCGCAATGAAGATGTAGGAGAGGTTGAACTCGTCCTGCAGCTTCGCCATCAGGTTGATGACCTGCGCCTGCACCGACACGTCGAGCGCGGAGACCGGCTCGTCGCAGATGATGATCTCGGGCTGCAGGGCCAGGCCGCGGGCGATGCCGATGCGCTGGCGCTGACCGCCGGAGAACTGGTGCGGGTACCGGTTGATGTACTCCGGGTTCAGACCGACCACGTCCAGGAGCTCCTGGACCTTGCGGCGCCGGTCGCCCTTCGGGGCCACCTCGGGGTGGATCTCGAAGGGCTCGCCGATGATGTCGCCGACCGTCATGCGCGGGTTGAGCGAGGTGTACGGGTCCTGGAACACCATCTGGATGTTGCGGCGCACGGCCTTGAGGGCCTTGCCCGACAGCTTGGTGATGTCCTGGCCCTTGTAGAAGACCTCGCCGGACGTCGCCGTCTCCAGCAGCATCAGCAGCTTGGCGACGGTCGACTTGCCGCAGCCGGACTCGCCGACGATGCCGAGGGTCTCGCCCTGGTGCAGGTCGAAGGAGATCCCGTCGACCGCGCGGACGGCGCCGATCTGCTTCTTGAACAGGATGCCCTGGGTCAGCGGGAAGTGCTTGACCAGGTTGCGCACCTGCAGGATCGGCTCGCCGCGGTCGACGGGCGCCTCGATGGCGGCCACGGCCGCCGTCTCGGTCGCCGCCTCGACGACCTCGACCTCGCTGATACCGGGGGTGGCGTCCACGGCGTCATCCTTCTTGTCGAACTCAGCCATGGAGCTGCTCCTCCCGGAAGTGGCAGGCGCTGCCGCGGCCGACCAGCTCGGTGCCGTCCTGCTCGGTCACCGGCAGCAGGGCCGGGACCTCGGTACGGCAGATGTCCTGCGCCTTGGGGCAGCGCGGGTTGAAGGCGCAGCCCGAGGGGGTCTTGAGCAGGTTGGGCGGCAGACCCTTGATCGCGTACAGCTCCTGGCCCTTCTGGTCCAGGCGCGGGATCGAGTCCAGCAGTCCTCGGGTGTACGGGTGCGCGGGGCGCTTGTACAGCTCGTGGACCGGGGCCTGCTCGACGATGCGGCCCGCGTACATCACGGCGATCTTGTCCGCCACGTCGGCGACGACGCCGAGGTCGTGGGTGATCAGGATCAGACCCATGTTGTACTCGCGCTGCAGATCCGCCAACAGGTCCATGACCTGGGCCTGCACCGTCACGTCGAGCGCCGTGGTGGGCTCGTCCGCGATGATCAGGTCCGGCTCCAGGGCGAGCGCCATCGCGATCATGATGCGCTGGCGCATGCCGCCCGAGAACTGGTGCGGGTAGTCGTTGACCCGGCTCCTGGCCGCGGGGATCTTCACCCGGTCCATGAGCTCGATGGCCTTCGCCTTGGCGTCCTTGCGCGACATGCCCTGGTGGACGCGGAACATCTCGCTCAGCTGGTTGCCGACGGAGAAGACCGGGTTCAGCGCGGACAGCGCGTCCTGGAAGATCATCGCCATCTTCGGGCCGCGCAGCTTGCGCCGCTCGCTCTCCGGAAGCTTCAGGATGTCCTGACCGCGGAAGAGGATCTCTCCCTTGGCGACCCGCCCGGGGGGCGAGTCGAGGATGCCCATGATCGCCTGAGCGGTCACGGACTTGCCGGAGCCGGACTCGCCGAGGACGGCGAGGGTCTCGCCGGACGCGACGCTGTAGTTCACGCCGTTGACGGCCTTGACCACGCCTTCGCGGGTCGCGAACTCGACGTGCAGGTCGCGCACTTCGAGTACGGGCGCCTCGGCGCCCTCGCCCCTCTGCCGGGGCACGTCTGCGGTGATGCTTGAAGCAGTCATGTGGTGGTGCCGCCCTTCTAGCGCAGCTTCGGGTCGAGGGCGTCGCGGAGCCCGTCGCCGACGAATACGAAGCCAAGGACCGTCAGCACGATCGCGATGCTGGGGTAGGTCCACAGGAAGTCCTTGACGCCCATGAAGTCCTTGGCGGCGGCGAGCATGTTGCCCCACTCCGGGATCTCCGGGCTGACACCCACGCCCAGGAAGGACAGCGAGGCCTCGGCCACGATGGCGCCGCCGACGCTGAACGCGGCGTAGGCCATCACTGCGGCGATGGAGTTGGGGATGATGTGCCGCACGATGATCCGGCGGGTGCCCGCGCCGAGCGCGCGGGCGGCCAGCACGTAGTCGGCCTCGCGGACCGACAGGATCGAGCTGCGCAGCAGACGGGAGACCGTCGGCCAGGAGAAGACTGCCAGCGAGATGATCACCGGGGTGATGCCTCGGCCCATCACGAGGATGATGACGATGGCACCGATCAGCAGCGGGAAGGCGAAGAAGACGTCGGCTATGCGCATCAGCACCGAGTCGGTGGCGCGGCCGAAGTAGCCGGCCAGGGCGCCGACGACGATGCCGATGAGGCACGCCAGGAAGATCGACGCCAGACCGATCTCCACGGCGATGCGGGAGCCGTAGATGATGCGCGAGAACTGGTCGCGGCCGAGGGCGTCGGTTCCGAGCAGGTGCCCGTTGCCCGGGTCCTGCAGGGTGTTGGTCAGGTCCTGCGCGTACGGGTCGTGCGGTGCGATCAGCGGGGCGAAGATCGCGGTGAGGAACAGCAGCAGGACGAGGCCGAGGCCTACGACCGCCAGCTTGTTGGCGAGGAAGCGGTGGCGGATCTCGCCCCACTGGGTCACGCGGGCGACGGCGGGTTCGGCCTCCGCCGTCGCGCCCTGCGCCGGTGCGGTCGCGTCCCCCGCCACCGATGTGCTCTTGGTGAGCTCGGTCATGGGTATGACTCCTAGAACGGGCTGCCTGGGATCAGGCGAGACGGATGCGCGGGTCGAGGACCGCGTACAACAGGTCGACGATGAGGTTGAGCAGAACGAACACGCCGACACCGAAGCTCACGACGCCGATGATGATCGGGTTGTTCTGCTGCTGGACCGCCTGCACCAGGGCGAGCCCGATGCCGTCCCAGTTGAAGATCGCCTCGGTGATCAGCGCACCACCGAGCAGGGAGCCGAAGGAGATACCCAGGTACGTGATGACCGGGATGATCGAGTTCCGCATGACGTGCTTGACGAGCACGGTCCGCCGCGGCAGACCCTTGGCGACGGCCGTCTTGACGTAGTCGGCCCGCAGCACCTCGAGCATGGTGCCGCGCATGAGCCGCGCCACGAGGGCGGCGTCGAGGATGGCCAGTGTGAAGGCAGGCAGAATCAGCGACTTCATCGTGCCGTCGGAGATCAGCGGGACCCATTCGAGCTGGATCACGAAGACCTTCTGCAGGACCATGCCGATCACGAAGGACGGGAAGCCGACGGCCATGGTGGTCAACAGCGTGATCAGCACGTCCCAGAAGGAGTATCTGAACAACGCGGCGATCAGGCCTGCCAGCAAGCCGATCGCGATGTCCAGGACGATGGCCGCCAGGGCGAGCTGCGCGGTGTTCACGAGCTTCGGCCCGAGGACCTCCGTCACCGGCCGGCGCTGGGTGTAGTCCTCACCGAGGTCACCCTGCGCGAGGTGCTTGACGAAGTTCCCGTACTGGACGGGCAGCGGGTCGTTGAGGCCGTAGCGCTCCCGGAGCTGTTCCACCACAGCCGGGTCACGGGCCTTGTCACCGCCGAGCGAACCCACCGGGTCGCCGGGGAGCACGAAAAGACAGCAGAAGAGAATAACCGTCGCACCGAAGAGAACGACAACCATCTGTCCGAGCCGCCGGATCACATATCTGCCCACGATGCCTCCTTCACATACTGAGCGTGGGGATTGGCGGCATCATCCGATCGGGAGATTGGCCGCATCCGGGCGCGGATTCGACGAGAGGGGTGCGCCCGGGACTGAGCGAAGGCCGCGGGGGTCGAAGACGTAACTCCGGCCCCCACGACCTTCGCCTACCTGATGTTGAGGAGGCTGCTACTTGGCGGCGATCTCAGCGAGGTTCGGGTCCTCGAAGAAGTCCATCTTCACGTTGGTGAACTTTTCCGTGTTCGCGAGGCGGTACTGGGTGCGCTTCCACGTGGGGATGAGGGCCTGGTCGGTGTCGACCGCCAGCTTCTCAGCCTCCTTGTAGATCTTGGCGCGCGCGGCAGCGTCCTTGGTGCTACGAGCCTGGGTGATCAGCTCGTCGAACTTCGGGTTGCTGTAACGGCCGCGGTTGTCACCCTGGGCCTTGCCCGTCTCCGGGTCCTCGTTGATCGAACCGGTGGCGAGCAGCGGGAACAGGAAGTTGTCCGGGGTCGGGTAGTCCGCGCCCCACGCCGAGCGCCACAGGCCACCCGTCGCCTTGTCCTGCTGCTGGGCCAGGGCCTCCTTGAACGGCTTGCCGTTCAGCTTGACCTCGAGGCCGAGGACGTCCTTCAGCTGCTGGGCGATGGCCTGGACCCACTCTTCGTGGCCGGCGCCGGTGTTGTAGCCGAAGTCGATGACGGTGCCCGGCTTCAGGCCGCCCTTGGCCGCGTACTCCTTGGCCTTCTCCTTGTCCTGCTTGACGCAGGAGGTGCAGACACCGTCCTGGTACGTGTCCGCGAAGGACGGCGGGAGGACGGAGGTGGCGGGCTTCTGGAGACCCTGGAAGACACCCTTGGCGATGGCGTCACGGTCGATCGCGTACGAGATCGCCTTGCGCGCGTCGACGTTGTTCAGCGGCGCCTGCTGGTTGAAGGCGACCAGGTAGTTGATACCGCTGGTGTCGGCCTCGATCCACTGCTTCTTCGGCTCGTACTTGGCCTTCGCCACCGGCATCTGCGGCGTGGGCATACGCGCCCAGTCGAACTGACCCGACTGGAAGCCCTGGTACTCCAGGGTGGAACCGTTGGCCGCGTTCAGGATCGAGATCTCGACCTTGTCGAGCTTGGCCTTCTCGAAGCCGTAGTCGTCGTTACGGACGAGCGTGATCGACTTGTTGTGCTCCCAGGCACCCGCCATCTTGAACGGGCCGTTGCCGATCGGCGCGTCGTTGTACGCCTTGTTGCTCGCCGCGCCGGCGACCTTCGGGACGGGGCTGAAGGCCGAGTGCACGGTCTTCTTGTCGAACTCGAAGTCACCGCTGGAGAGCTCGACCTTGAGGGTGTTGGCGTCAGGAGCCGTCACACCGGCGAAGGTGGTGGCGGTGCCACCGTTGAGCTCCTTGTAGCCGGCGATGCCCTCCATCGGGTACGCGACGTCGGAGGCGGACTCCTTGGCGACCACACGGGTCCAGCCGCGGATGAAGGCCTCGGCGTCCACGACCTCGCCGTTGGAGAACTTGGTGCCCGGCTTGATCTTGAAGGTCCAGATCTTGCCGTCGTCGCTGGTCTGCACCGACTCGGCGAGTTCGGGCTTCAGCTTGCCGTCCTGGGTGGCGCTGTACAGCCCGGTGAAGAGGTTGTGCGCGACGAGAGCGCCCTCGGACTCCTGGACGTTGAACGGGTCGATCGCGGTCGGCTCGGTGATACCGAGGCGGAAGGTTCCACCGCCCTTGCCGCCCGCGTTGTCCTTCTTGTCTCCGTCGCCACCGCCACACGCCGTGGCAGCCATCGCCACGATGACGGCACCCACGACCCACTTGGCGCTCGTTGCTCCGCGCATGGGTAATTGCCTCCTCAGGAGTCACTGTCGATAAGGAAGGGCCATCCCCCGCTGACACCCCTGACAGCGAAATCCGGTCCCGTCGTGTGCTCGTGAGTCGACGCTCCCCACAGCGTGTGACCCATTGACCCGAGCTCAATGGAGCCATCCTCAGGGACGCCCAGACTGTAAACCACACTTAAGTGGTCTCGTTTTCACAACATCAGCGCATGGCGAAAACCCGAAATACGGACAAACGGATAGGAGACAGACACGCGCGAAACGGACGGTTAGTTCTTCTTCCGGAGTGTCACGGTCGGTATGCGGACACATGGACGTCACAAACCGCTTGACAAAAGCCCACAGCCCGTCTTTGCGCGAAGGTCGCGAGAAGACGGGCTGTGGCTTGTGCGCTGATTTTCAGCCACCCCCGGGCAGCGCCCGGAAAGGAGTGGCTACTTGGCGGACTTGGCGCGCGACGCGGTGCGCGAGCGCTCCTTCTGGTCCAGGACGACCTTGCGGATGCGGACGGCCTCCGGGGTCACCTCGACGCACTCGTCGTCGCGGCAGAACTCCAGGGACTGCTCCAGGGAGAGCTTGCGCGGGGGCACCACGTTCTCGGTGTTGTCCGCGGAAGCCGCACGCATGTTGGTGAGCTTCTTCTCCTTGGTGATGTTCACGTCCATGTCGTCGGAGCGCGAGTTCTCGCCGACGATCATGCCCTCGTACACCTCGGTGCCGGGGTCGGTGAACAGGACACCGCGCTCCTGCAGGTTGATCATCGCGAACGGGGTGACCGCACCGGCGCGGTCGGCGACCAGCGAACCGTTGTTGCGGGTGACCAGCTGGCCGAACCACGGCTCGTGGCCCTCGTGGATCGAGTGGGCGATGCCCGTACCGCGGGTGTTGGTCAGGAACTCCGTGCGGAAGCCGATGAGGCCGCGCGACGGGACGACGAACTCCATGCGGACCCAGCCGGAGCCGTGGTTCGACATGTTGTCCATGCGGCCCTTGCGGATGCCCATGAGCTGCGTGACGGCGCCCATGTGCTCCTCGGGCACGTCGATCGTCATGCGCTCGACCGGCTCGTGGACCTTGCCGTCGATCTCCTGGGTGACGACCTGCGGCTTGCCGATGGTCAGCTCGAAGCCCTCGCGGCGCATCTGCTCGACCAGGATGGCGAGCGCGAGCTCACCGCGGCCCTGGACCTCCCAGGCGTCCGGGCGCTCGGTGTCGAGGACGCGGAGCGAGACGTTGCCGACCAGCTCGCGGTCGAGGCGGTCCTTGACCTGGCGGGCGGTGACCTTGCGGTCCTTGACCGCGGACTTCGCGTCCGCGCCCTTGCCCGTGCCACCACGGCCGACCAGCGGCGAGGTGTTCGTGCCGATGGTCATGGAGATCGCCGGCTCGTCGACCGAGATCAGCGGCAGCGCGATCGGGTTCTCCGGGTCGGCCAGGGTCTCGCCGATCATGATGTCGGGGATACCGGCGACCGCGCAGATGTCACCCGGGCCCGCCACCTCGGCCGGCTTGCGGGTGAGCGCCTCGGTCATCATCAGCTCGGTGATGCGGACGTTCGACATGGTGCCGTCACGCTTGATCCACGCGACGGTCTGGCCCTTGCGCAGCTCGCCCTGCTCGACGCGGAGCAGCGCGATGCGGCCGAGGAAGTTGTCGGCGTCCAGGTTGGTGACGTGGGCCTGGAGGGGGGCCTCCTCGTCGTACACCGGGGCGGGGACGTGCTCCAGGATGGTGGAGAAGAACGGCTCCAGGCTGTCGCTGTCCGCCGGGACGGTGCCGTCCTCGGGCTTGGTCAGCGAGGCGATGCCGTCACGGCCGCAGGCGTAGACGATCGGGAACTCGATCTGCTCCTCGGTCGCGTCCAGGTCCAGGAAGAGGTCGTACGTCTCGTTGACGACGTCGTCGATCCGGGAGTCCGGGCGGTCCGTCTTGTTGATGCAGAGGATGACCGGCATCTTCGCCTGCAGGGCCTTGCGCAGGACGAAGCGGGTCTGGGGCAGCGGACCCTCGGAGGCGTCCACCAGCAGAACGACGGCGTCCACCATCGACAGACCGCGCTCGACCTCACCACCGAAGTCGGCGTGGCCGGGGGTGTCGATGATGTTGATCGTGATCGGGGCCCCGCCGTCCTTGGGGTGATACTTCACCGCCGTGTTCTTGGCGAGGATCGTGATGCCCTTCTCACGCTCCAGGTCGTTCGAGTCCATCATGCGGTCGTCGAGGTGCTGGTGGGCGGCGAAGGCACCGGCCTGCTTGAGCATGGCATCGACGATGGTCGTCTTGCCATGGTCGACGTGGGCGACGATGGCGACGTTACGGATGTCGTGGCGCGTGGGCACTTCGGCGCTTCTCCCGGGATCGTGGATGGCGTCGCGTACGGCCTGGCACGCGCGCCTCGACCGGGCGAAAACCTGCCACGGCCTTACCCCATGGTACGTCGCGTGGCGGGAACTGCCTGCCGGGGGTCTGTCAAGAGGCCGGACGAATGAGGGAGGCCGGACGCGGGGTGGGGTGCGCCGACCGCCGGTCCGGCCTGTATTCATGCGGGTCAACGGGTGTGCACGACCTTGCCCGCCGGGGGATCCGGCGGGCAAGCGACTTGAGTCACATCTGAGCTTGGAATCCCGAGGTCAACCTGACAGGCACCCCTTTGTCACCACTTCTTCTCCCGCTCTCCTCCTCGCGCTACTTCTTCTTGCCCTTGGCGGTCGCGGGCTTCTTCCAGCCGATGTCCTGGAAGCGGGGAGCGCCGAGTCCGAAGGCCCCCGCGTTGACCAGGGCCGGCTTGACGGCCACCAGCTCCGGGCGCTGATACAGGGGGACGGAGCCGGCGGCGGCCCAGATCCGGGCGTCCGCCTTGCGCATCAGGTCACGGGCCTGCGTCTCGTCCAGCTCGCCGGCCGCCTGGTCGAAGAGCTGGTCGATGTGGTCGGTGCCGACCCGCGTGTAGTTCTGTTCGACGAGGAGCGAGCCGTCCGCGGCGGGCTCCGGCTTGGCGAAGATCGGCCGGGCGTCGGTGGCCGGGTACGCGGTCGCCGGCCAGGAGTAGAGGGCCAGGTCGTACTGGCCCGAGGCGATGTGGTCCTTGAAGAAGCTCTCGTCGGCCACCTTGGTGATCTCGGTGCTCACGCCGATCTTCCGGAGCATCTGGGCGATCCGCTCGCCGACCGTGCGCAGGGACTCCGATCCGGGGCCCGCGGGGAGGACGAAGCGCAGGTTGAGCGGCTTTCCGTCCTTGGCGAGCATGGCGCCGGAGGTGCGTACGGCCTGCTTGGCCGGGGGTGCGGAGCCCTTGGCGGGCTCGGCGGGCTCCGCGGCCTCGCCGTCGCGGGCCGGGCTGCGCTTGCCGTCTTCGACGGCTCCCGCGGCGGCGGCCTGGGCCCGCAGGGCCGCCTCCTGCCCTTCCGCGAACGGCGCGGGGACCAGCACCGGGGAGGACCGGTCCTGCGCCTGCGCCTCCGGGGCGAAGGCGTCCGCATCGACGATCTCGCCGTCGGGGCCGTACGCCACGCCCTCGGGGAGCGCGCCGTCGCCGCTGTGCCCCGCGGGGCCCTCGGGGCGGCTGCCGTGCGTGCCGCCGTGGTCGCCGTTGCGCTCGTCGTCCTCGCCCACGATGTAGAGGCCGTCGTTGCCCGTGCCGGAGCCCGCGGGGGTCTTCCCGTCGTCCTGCTGCTCGCTCTCCGGGCCGGCCTTCGTGCCCGGGGGCTCGGTGAGCTTGCCGCCCCGGCGCCAGCCCGCGTCCGCGAGGAGGGCCTGGGCGGCCTGGGTGTCCTGGCCGCCCAGCGCCTCGCTGTTGTCGGCGTACGCCTGCTGCCCGGCCAGTGCCACGTGGCTGCCGACCGGCTTCGCGGGCAGGCCCAGCGGCTTCAGTACGATCTCGGCCAGCTCCTTGCGGTCCAGCGCCCGGGCCACCGCCCGGCGGACCCGCTCGTCGGCCAGCGGGCCGCCGGCGCCGTTCATCGCGAGCTGCGTGTAGGCCGGCTCCAGGGACTTGCGGACGGTGAAGGCCCGCAGGGCCGCCTGCTCGTCGGCGTACCGGCTGACCGCCTCCGCGTTCTTCTGCCGGGTCGCCTTCTCCGCCTGGGCCTTGTCCTCGTCCGCGCCGAAGGCGACCGCCCACGACAGGGTGGCCTCCGCTGCGGTCATCGAGGCGCCGGGGCCGTGGGCCGGGGCCCCGCCCGTGCCCGCACCGTCCGCGCTGCCCGCGCCGCCCGCGCCGTCCTGCTTCTTCGCATCCCGGTGTGCGAGCGCGATCCGGTCGGCACCGGTGCGGTCGATCTCCGCCAGATCGAGCTTGCCGGCGGCCAGCGCCGCCGGGCGCTCCGCCCGGGGCACCGCCGTCAGGACCAGCGTGTCCAGTTTTGCCGGCTGACCCCACCAGCGCGGATTGCGGTTCAGGGCGGCGGTGCCGGTCTTCTTGTCGATGGCCCCGAGGCCGAAGGGTCCGGCGGTGACCTTGAGGGCGCCGCGGGCTCCCTCGTTGAAGGCGTCCGGGGTGCCGGTGACCTGCTTGGGGTAGAGCGGGCTGAAGAGGGAGCGCCAGTCCGCGTACGGCTTGGCGAAGGTGACCTTGACCTCCAGGTCGTTCTTGCCCCGTTCGATCTTCTCGATCCGCTCGTAGCCGGCGTTGCGGGCCGTCCAGTACGCCGAATCCTTGCCGTTCAGGGCCCGCCACTGCGCGACGAAGTCGGGGGCGCCGATCTCGCGGCCGTCGCTCCACACCGCCTGCTGGTTCAGCTTGTACAGGACGACCTGCTTCGGCTCCCGCTCGACGACCTCCGCCTTCTCCAGGTAGTCGGGATTGGCCACCGGCCGCCCCTTGGCGTCCATCACGAACTGGTGCGGCAGCACGGCGGCTGCGATCCGGCCGGTGGCGGCGTCCGCGTCGGCCTGGAAGGTGTTCAGGGTCTCCGGGAGGGCGTCCACCGCCCACCGCAGCACGCCCCCGTCGGCGACCTTGTCGCGGGCGGTCGTCGCGATGTCCTGTCCGGCGGCGACCGGCCCGCCCTCGTCGTCACCCGCGCCGCAGCCCGTGAGGAGCGGCAGTGCGAGGACTCCCGAGGTCAGGAGCGCCAAGGACCTGCGCCTTCTCTGGGACATGGGTGGTACCTCCGGGGCGGGCGTCAGGGAAGCATGATCACGTTCGGCGGTATATGGAGCTGATCACACCGGTTGCCGGAACCCACTGAAATCGACCGCCCCCCGTACCCCCCGCAGCCGCCTCGCGCCACGCCGCGAACCCCACCCGTGCGGACCAATGCGGCTTGCGCGGCAAACAGGCATTCCCTCGGAAGAGGGATGACAATGGGGTCCAGGGAGGGGCGCACAGTTCACGCTTGCGCGCCCGCAATCGCTGCACGTCCCTTCACAACCGGGGACGGGAAGCGCGACACTCGCAGGCGCACATGAGCGCTGCCACCGCACCTGCGGAAGTGAGGGCAAATCATGTCCCTGCAAGACGATCTGACTGCCGTACGGCGCAACCTCGACGAGCTGACGCGCAAGGTCGAGCAGCTGGAACAGCAGGCGAAGCGGCAGAAGCCGGCGACGCCGTCGGCCTCGCCGGATCAGTCCCGGATGGTGACCATCCCGGACACGCCGTACGACAACGCGCTGTGGACGGACACCGACGACGAGGGCCTGGGCGCGCGCGACCGCCGCGCCCCCTGACGCCGGCCACCCCGCTCCAGCAGTACGACCCGCTTCGACCCGCTCCCCCATCTGGCCCGGCCGCCCGAGGCGGCCGGGCCTCCTGGGCCACCCCTCATCACTCCTCCCGGAGTCCCCTTTGGCCACAGGCACACGACCACCCCAGCAGCGGCCCGGCGGCGTCCACGACGCCTCCCGGGCCGCGATCGCTGCCCGGCACCTGCGTACCGACCGGTGGTGGCTGGCCCCCGCCGGCACCGCGGCCGGGCTGCTCGCCTTCATCGTCTACTCGACCTGGCGGGCCTTCGCGAACGCCGACTACTACGCGGCCCCTTACGTCTCCCCCTTCTACTCCCCGTGCCTCGCGGAGAACTGCCAGGAGATGCGCGGCGGCCCCAACTGGGACCTCTTCGGCAGCTGGTGGGGCCTGTCCCCCGCCCTGCTGATCCTGGTCTTCCCGCTGGGCTTCCGGCTGACCTGCTACTACTACCGCAAGGCCTACTACCGGGGCTTCTGGGCCTCGCCGCCCGCGTGCGCGGTCGCCGAGCCGCACGCGAAGTACACCGGGGAGACCCGCTTCCCGCTGATCTTCCAGAACATGCACCGGTACTTCTTCTACGCGGCGGTCCCGGTCGCGGGCATCCTCACGTACGACACCGTGCTGACCTTCCGTGACGAGCACTACGAGTGGGGCCACATGGGCCTCGGAAGCCTGCTGTTCGTCGTCAACATCGTGCTGATCTGGGCGTACACGCTGTCCTGCCACTCCTGCCGCCACATCATGGGCGGCAAGCTCAGGCACTTCTCGAAGCACCCGGTGCGCTACCGGCTGTGGGGCTGGATCAGCCGGCTCAACTCCCGCCACATGCAACTGGCGTGGGCCTCCCTGGTCAGCGTGGCCCTGTGCGACTTCTACGTGTACCTGCTGGCCAGCGGCGCCTTCACCGACCCGAGGATCTTCTGAGATGGCTCAAGTGGAACGGCAGCAGTGGGACGTGGTGGTGGTCGGCGCGGGCGGCGCCGGCCTGCGGGCCGCGATCGAGGCCCGCGAGCGCGGCGCCCGTACGGCCGTGATCTGCAAGTCCCTCTTCGGCAAGGCCCACACGGTGATGGCGGAGGGCGGGATCGCCGCCTCCATGGGCAACGTCAACGAGGGCGACAACTGGCAGGTGCACTTCCGCGACACCATGCGCGGCGGCAAGTTCCTGAACCAGTGGCGGATGGCGGAACTGCACGCGAAGGAGGCCCCGGACCGGGTCTGGGAGCTGGAGACCTGGGGCGCCCTCTTCGACCGCACCCCCGACGGGAGGATCTCCCAGCGCAACTTCGGCGGCCACGAGTACCCGCGCCTCGCGCACGTCGGCGACCGCACGGGCCTGGAGCTGATCCGCACCCTCCAGCAGAAGATCGTCGCCCTCCAGCAGGAGGACTTCAAGGAGTACGGGGACCACGAGGCCCGGCTCAAGGTCTTCCAGGAGTGCACGGTGACCCGCGTGCTGAAGGAAGGAGAGCGGGTCTCGGGGACCTTCTGCTACGAGCGCGAGTCCGGCCGCTTCTTCGTCCTGGAGGCACCGGCGGTGGTCCTGGCCACGGGTGGGATCGGCAAGTCCTTCAAGACCACCTCGAACTCGTGGGAGTACACCGGTGACGGCCACGCGCTGGCGCTGCTCGCGGGCGCGCCCCTGCTGAACATGGAGTTCGTCCAGTTCCATCCCACGGGCATGGTCTGGCCGCCGTCGGTGAAGGGCATCCTCGTCACCGAGTCCGTGCGCGGCGACGGCGGGGTGCTGCGCAACTCCGAGGGCAAGCGGTTCATGTTCGACTACATCCCCGACGTGTTCAAGGAGAAGTACGCCGAGTCGGAGGAGGAGGGCGACCGCTGGTACGAGGACCCCGACCACAACCGGCGTCCGCCCGAGCTGCTGCCGCGCGACGAGGTGGCCCGCGCCATCAACTCCGAGGTGAAGGCGGGCCGCGGCTCCCCCCACGGCGGGGTCTTCCTGGACGTGTCCACCCGGATGCCGGCCGAGAAGATCAAGCGGCGGCTCCCCTCGATGTACCACCAGTTCAAGGAGCTGGCGGACGTGGACATCACGGCGGAGCCGATGGAGGTCGGTCCGACCTGCCACTACGTGATGGGCGGGATCGCGGTCGACTCCGACACCGCCGCCACGGTCGGGGTGCCGGGGCTGTTCGCGGCGGGCGAGGTCGCGGGCGGGATGCACGGCTCGAACCGGCTCGGCGGGAACTCCCTCTCCGACCTGCTGGTCTTCGGCCGGCGGGCCGGGCTGCACGCGGCTGAGTACGCCTCCTCGCCGGCCGGGCGCCCGGCCGTCTCCCAGGCGCAGATCGACGCGGCCGCCGCGGAGGCGCTGGCCCCGTTCCACGCGGCCGAGGGCGCGGAGAACCCGTACACGCTCCACCAGGAGCTCCAGACGACCATGAACGACCTGGTCGGCATCATCCGCCGGGCGGGCGAGATGGCAGAGGCCCTGAAGAAGCTCGCGTCCCTGCGCGAACGGGCCTCCAGGGCCGGTGTCGAGGGGCACCGGCAGTTCAACCCGGGCTGGCACCTGGCGCTGGACCTGCGGAACATGCTGCTGGTCAGCGAATGCGTGGCCCGCGCGGCCCTGGAGCGCACCGAGAGCCGGGGCGGGCACACCCGCGAGGACTGCCCGGCGATGGAGCGGAGCTGGCGCCCGGTGAACCTGCTGTGCCGTCCCGTCGACCCGGCGCCGGCGGATCCGGCAGCCGACCGGATCGCGCTGGTCCGGACCCGTACCGATCCCGTCCGCCCGGACCTGCTCGCGCTCTTCGAGAAGGAAGAGCTGGTCAAGTACCTCGCCGAAGAGGAGCTCTAGAAATGAGTACGTACGACGCGAGCTTCCGGATCTGGCGGGGCGACGCCGAGGGCGGATCGCTCAGGGACTTCACCGTCGAGGTGCACGACGGGGAGGTGGTCCTGGACATCGTCCACCGGCTGCAGGCCACCCAGGCCTCTGACCTCGCGGTGCGCTGGAACTGCAAGGCCGGCAAGTGCGGCTCCTGCAGCGCGGAGGTCAACGGGCGGCCGCGGCTGATGTGCATGACGCGCATGTCGACGTTCACGCGCGAGGAAACGATCACGGTCACCCCGCTGCGCGCCTTCCCGGTCGTGCGGGACCTGGTCACGGACGTGTCCTTCAACTACCGGAAGGCGCGGGAGGTCCCGGCCTTCGTGCCGCCGGAAGGGGTGGCGCCGGGCGCGTACCGGATGCAGCAGATGGACGTGGAACGCTCGCAGGAGTTCCGCAAGTGCATCGAGTGCTTCCTGTGCCAGGACACCTGTCACGTGGTGCGCGACCACGAGGAGAACAAGACCGCCTTCGCCGGTCCGCGCTTCCTGATGCGGGTGGCGGAGCTGGACATGCACCCCCTGGACGCGGCGGCGGAGGCGGGCCTGGACCGCAAGCGCACCGCGCAGGAGGAGCACGGGCTCGGCTATTGCAACATCACCAAGTGCTGTACGGAGGTCTGCCCCGAGGGCATCAAGATCACCGACAACGCACTGATCCCGCTGAAGGAGCGGGCGGTGGACCGCAAGTACGACCCGCTGGTGTGGCTGGGGAACAAGATCCGGCGCCGGTCCGACCCGGAGTCACCGCCTGCGGCTCCGGCTGCGACGCCGGGCGCCGCTCCGGGCGCGACTCCGGGTGCGGAGGGGTGAAACCGACCATAATCTCCGATATGTGATTCCGCCGAGAAGCGAGACGAGAAGCAGACCGCGAAGCGGGCTGTGCGTACGGGCCGGGCTCGCCCTCGCCGCCGCGCTGCTGGCGCTCGGCGGCGGGGGCGTGGCCGGCGCACCGCCCGCGCGGGCCGACGATCCCGTCACCCTTTCGCAGCAAGGTCAGATCACCGACCGGGTCGGCGCGCTGGGGGACCGGAAGGCCGAGGTCACCGCGGCACTCGACAAGCTGTACGCCGACCGGCGGATCCAGCTCTTCGTGGCGTACGTGCGCGACTTCTCCGGGCGCTCCGCGCAGAGCTGGGCCGACGCCACCGCGGCGAAGAACGGCCTGGGCCAGGACGACGTGCTGCTGACGGTGGCGACCGGGGC
The DNA here is from genome assembly GCF_040652395.1 of Streptomyces sp. NPDC048269. Classification (NCBI taxonomy): domain Bacteria; kingdom Bacillati; phylum Actinomycetota; class Actinomycetes; order Kitasatosporales; family Streptomycetaceae; genus Streptomyces; species Streptomyces sp. NPDC048269. The sequence continues at coordinate 27,783 of NZ_JBEZLW010000006.1, read as the reverse complement.
CCGTCAGTACGCCTACTCCGCCGCCGTCGACTCCGGTTTCACCGAGGAGCAGCTCGCTGCCGTCGCCCGGACCGCCATCGAGCCCGCCCTGAAGCAGAACGACTGGGCGGGCGCCGCCGTCGGCGCGGCCCGCGGCTACGACGCCGTGCTCGGCGGGCAGCCCGTACCCGTACCCGCCATCACCCCGGGCCCGGCCGACCCCGGCGGTGGGACGAGCGGGGAGAACGGGGCCGGGGACTTCGTCCTTCCGGTGGTCGCGGTCGGCGCCGCCGGAGCGCTGGGGGTGTACGCGTACCGCCGCCGCAAGCGCAAGGACGCCGAGATCGGCGCCGGCGGCCGCGGTACCACGACCGGCCCGGGCTGGCCCGAAGGAGCGCCGGACCGGCTCCCGCTGCCGGAACTGGACGCCCGGGCCAAGGCGCTGCTGGTGGAGACCGACGACTCCGTCCGTACGAGCACCGAGGAACTCGGTTTTGCCTCCGCGCAGTTCGGGGACGAGGCGGTCGTCCCGTTCACCGCGGCCGTGGAGTACGCCAAGGGCGAGCTGACGCACGCCTTCCGGCTGCGCCAGCAGCTCGACGACGCCTACCCGGAGGACGACGCGCCCCGGCGCCGGATGCTGGACGAGATCGTCGCCCGGTGCACGGAAGCGAGTCGGCGGCTGGACGCCGAATCGGCGGACTTCGACCGGCTGCGGGACCTGGAGAAGAACGCCCCGCAGGCCCTCGCCACCGTCGAGGCACACTTCCGGGCGCTGAGCGGCCGCACCACGACGGCCGAGGCGACCCTGACCGCGCTGACGCGGCGGTACGCGGACTCCGCGTCCTCGCCCGTCGCCGCCAACCCCGAACAGGCCAAGGACCGGCTGCTGTTCGCCACCACCCACCTCGGGGAGGCCCGTACGGCCGTGGACGGCGGCGACAACGGCACGGCGGCCGTGCACGTGCGGGCCGCCGAGAGCGCCGTGGACCAGGCCGCGACCCTGGTCGACGCCGTGGAGCGGCGGGCGCAGGAGCTGGCGGAGGCGGCCGGGAAGCTGCCGGGCGCGCTCAACGAGACGGAGGCCGACCTCGCGGACGCGCGCGGGCTGCTGACCGGCACCGCGGAGGGCACCTCGACGGCAGACCTGCGCGGCCGCATCGGCCGGGCCGAGTCCGTGCTGGCCGACGTACAGCAGGAACAGGCGGGCGGCCGGTACGACCCGATCGACGCCCTGCGCCGCGTCGAGGAGGCCGACGCGGCGCTGGACGAGTCCCTCTCCGGGGCGCGGGAGCGGGAGACGGGCCGACAGCGGGCGGCGGCCCTGCTGGACCAGGCCATGCTCTCGGCGCGCAGCGCGATCGGGGCGGCCACGGACTACGTCACCACCAGCCGGGGGGCGGTCGGCAGCCAGGCCCGCACCCGGCTGGCGGAGTCCGGGCGGCACCTGGAGCGGGCGGTGTCCCTGACGGCCGGGGACCCGGCGGGCGCGCTGGCGGAGGCACAGCAGGCGGACGCGCTGGCGCGCCAGGCGCAGCAGCTGGCGGAGCAGGACGTACGGGCGTACCAGGACCCGTACGGGGGCCGGCGCTCGGGCGGCGGGGGCGGCGCCGTACTGGGCGGGATCATCCTCGGCGAGATCCTGCGGGGCGGGGGCGGCTTCGGGGGAGGCGGGGGCTTCGCAGGAGGCGGGGGCCGTGGACCCGGATCCTTCGGCGGCGGCGGGACCCGCGGCCGGATGGGCGGCGGCGGCCGCTTCTGAACGGTACGCACACACCAACCCCCTCATCCGGAGCACGGGAGAGACCCCTCATGAGCAAGCAGACCATCCTCGGCCGCGTCACCCAGCTCGCCAAAGCCAACATCAACGCCCTGCTGGACCAGGCCGAGGACCCGCAGAAGATGCTGGACCAGCTGATCCGCGACTACACGAACAACACCTCGGAGGCGGAGCAGGCCGTCGCGACGACGATCGGCAACCTCCGGATGCTGGAGGCGGACCACAAGGAGGACGTGGAGGCGGCCGCCGAGTGGGGCGGCAAGGCCCTCGCGGCGAGCAAGAAGGCGGACGGCTTGCGGGCGGCTGGTTCCGCGGCGGATGCCGACAAGTTCGACAACCTCGCGAAGGTGGCGCTGGGCCGGCAGATGCAGTCGGAGAAGGAGGCGAAGACGGCGGAGCCGGTGATCGCCGCCCAGACGGAGGTCGTCGGCAAGCTCAAGTCGGGCCTGGAGTCGATGAAGAACAAGCTGACGGAACTCCAGGCGAAGCGCGACGAGCTGGTGGCCCGGGCGAAGACCGCGCAGGCGCAGAACACGATGCTGGACGCGGTGGAGAACATCGACGTGATGGACCCGACGAGCGACCTGAACCGCTTCGAGGAGAAGGTCCGCCGCGAGGAGGCCCTGGCGATGGGCAAGCAGGAACTGGCCGCGTCCTCACTGGACGCGCAGTTCGAGTCCCTGGAGGACCTGGGGAAGCAGAGCGAGATCGAGGCCAGGCTCGCCGCGCTCAAGGCGGGCGCGGCCTGACCCTTCCGGGGGCGGGTGCGGCGCCTCTGCGGGGGGGGCCGCCCCGAGCCCCCGTGCCCCCGTGCCTCCAACGCCGGTGGGGCTGGAATTTCCCCGCGTCATCCAGCCCGCGCCGGGCGGGCGGCATCAGCCGTGTCCGGCCCGGCCGGCATGTCAGGCGCGGGGTGCGCGGGGCGGAGCCCCGGCGGCGGTCAGCCGTACATGCTCAGCAGTTGCTCCGCCGAGAGCTCCGAGACCGCCTCCGCCGCCGCGCCCGGCAGGGGGAGCTCGAACCAGACCGTCTTGCCCCGGTGGGTGCGGCGCGTGCCCCAGCCGGCCGAGAGCAGGCCCACCAGCTGGAGGCCGCGCCCGCCCTCGTCGGTGTCGCGGGCCCGCCGGCGCCGCGGCTGGACCAGGTTCGCGTCCCACACCTCGCACACCAGCGTCCGGTCCAGCAGCAGCCGCAGCCGGATCTCGCCCTCCCCGTACCGCAGGGCATTGGTGACGAGTTCGCTGACCAGCAGTTCGGTGGTGTCCAGCAGGCCCTCCAGGCCCCACGCCGGCAGCTTCGCCCGCGCCAGCTCCCGCGCCCGGCCCACCGAACGGGCCTCGCGGGGCAGCTGCCAGTCCCCCACCGCGTCGACCGGCAGGCCCTGCACCCGCGCCATCAGCAGGGCGATGTCGTCCTCCCCGTGCCGGGTGTGCAGCGTGTTCAGGACGTGGTCGCAGACGTCCTCCAGCGGGCGGACCGGGTCCGCGAGGGCTTCGCGCAGGCCGCGCAGGCCCTCCTCCAGCGGGTGGTCGCGGGATTCGACCAGGCCGTCGGTGTACAGCGCGAGCAGCGCCCCCTCCGGCAGGTCCACCTCGACCTCCTCGAACGGCTCCCCGCCCACGCCCAGCGGCATCCCGGGCGGTACCTCCAGCAGCAGCGCGGGCCGCGCCGCCCCGCCCTCCTCGGGCGGCTCCACCAACACGGGGGGCATGTGGCCCGCGTTGGCGATCGTGCAGCGCCGCGTCACCGGGTCGTAGACGGCGTACACGCAGGTGGCGAGGTACACCTCGGAGCGGTCCGCGTCCCGTGAGTGCAGGGCCGCACGCGAAGCCTGCTGGGATCCGCCGGGGGCCCCGAGGCCCCGGGCGATCTCGTCCAGCGCGGTCAGCACCTCCGCCGGTTCGAGGTCGAGCAGCGCGAGGGTCCGTACGGCGGTCCGCAGTTCGCCCATCGCGACGGCGGCCCGCAGCCCGCGGCCCATCACGTCGCCGACGACCAGCGCCGTGCGGTGGCCGGGGAGTTCGATGACGTCGAACCAGTCGCCGCCGACCTCGGTGGCCGCGTTCCCCGGCAGGTAGCGGCAGGCGATGTCCAGACCGGCCGCCTCCGGGTCGCCGGGCGGCAGCAGGCTGCGCTGCAGTATCAGCGCCCGCTCGTGTTCGCGCCGGTAGAGCCGCGCGTTGTCGATGCACACGGCGGCCCGTGCGGCGAGTTCCACCGCGACCGCCCGGTCGCGTTCCCCGAAGGGTTCGCTGCCCTTCGTACGGGAGAACTGAGCGAGGCCGACCACCGTGTCGTGGGCGACCATCGGCACGACCAGCGTGGACTGCACGAGGCCGTCCGGTCCGCCGCCCTCGATCAGCCGCGGCCGCGCCGTGCGCAGCGCCAGCGCGCCGGGCGAGGCCGCCGGATAGCGGTGGATCTCCCCTACGGAGACCGGCGCGCCCGGTCCCGACAGCGGGGCGTCCGAGACGGCGGAGGCGAAGGCGACCCGCCGCAGGGGCGCGGACGGAGCCCGTCCGGCGCCCAGCCCGGGCGGCAGCGAGGGCACCCCGGGGCCCTGCGGACGGGCGGGCCGGTCGTCGTCGCCGAGCAGCAGCCCCTGGTAGAGGTCCACGGCGGCCAGGTCACAGAACCCGGGGACGGTGACGTCGAGGAGTTCGCGGGCGGTGGTCTCCAGGTCGAGGGAGTTCCCGATGCGGTGTCCGGCCTCGTTGAGCAGCGCGAGATTTCGCCGTACTCCGGCGGCCTCGCGGGCGGCGAGGTGGCGGCGGGTGACGTCGGTGCCGATGCCGGCGACGCCGATGGGCCGGCCCGTGCCGCCGTGCACGCGGTAGAGGTTGATCGACCAGTGCCGGTTCTCCCGGCTTCCGGGGGCGGCCCCGGTGATCCGGAGGTCGGTCACCGAGTCCCCGGTCTCCAGCACCCGGCGCAGGGCCTCGGCCATCCGGTCCGCCTCGTGAACCGGGAGGTAGTCGTGCACGGTCCGGCCCCGGTGCTCTTCGGCGGCGCCGCCGAAGACGGTGGCGAAGCGGCGGTTGGCGCGCTGCACGGTGAGGTCCGTACCGAAGAGCAGGAAGCCGAAGGGAGATTGGCCGAATATGGCTTGGGAGGCCGCAAGATCGGATTCGATCCGCCGCAGCGCGCGAACGTCGACGACGACGCACAGCGCGGCCCGCTCGGCGGCTTCCGTCTGGGTGGGCATCACATAGATCTCGGCCACGCCGTGCTCGCCGTCGCCGCCCGGGATCCGGAACGGGACGAGGCCGGTCCACTCCTTGCCGTCGAGGATCTCGGCGACCCGGCGGTGTCCGCCGGCACGAAGCTCGGGCGGCATGAAGGCGTCGACCGGATCGCGGCCCACGGCTTGGGCGGCGGTCAGTCCGAAGAGTTCCTCGGCGCGCAGACTCCACTGATCGATGAGCCCGTCGGGTCCGATCGAGAAGGAAGCGACCTTTATGTAGTCATATATCGAGCCAGGCGGACTGCTGTGCCACAGGGAGTCGTGCCATGTCTCCCCGGGCACCCTGGTCTGATGTGCCTGCGCAGGTATCTCGCTCACGCGACCGTCCCCTCCAGCTCACCGCAACCGGACCGGCCATGACCGCAGTATTCAGCACCACGGCCCCTGACGGCACGGCGTTCACGATCACAAAAAGGTCCCGTTAGTTTTTAGCCACCTCATGTGATGGACGGCCACCCTTCCCCTTGTTACTCACCAGGAAGGGCCAACTCGAACCACACAGTTTTGCCCGACTTCCCGTGGCGGGTCCCCCAGCGCTTCGAGGAGACGGCGACGAGGTGCAGTCCCCGGCCGCCCTCGTCGTCGGCTCTGGCGACCCGCTCGCGGGGCGGATCCGGAAGCGGATCGGAAACCTCCACGAGCAGTGCGGGGCCGCCCCCCGCTCCGCCGACGGCCGGATTCCGACGTTCCAGACGGACACCGATGGGGCCGGACGCGTACCGCAGGGAGTTGGTGACGAGCTCGCTGACCAGCAGGACGGTCACATCGCCGATGGAGTCCAGACCCCAGGCCCGGAGGGTGCCGCGCACGGCGTTGCGGGCAGTGCGGACGGCACCGGGCTCGGCGGGGAAGGCCCACTCGGCACATTCACCGTCTGTGTCGATCACGCCGATCACTTCCCGGGCCAGCTGGGACCCCAGTCCGGTTCGTCGGGGACGAAAGGGGGACGAGACAGGGATTAATAGCGACATACCCGATATTTGGGGCGTCGTACCACTCGATCCCGCACGCACGGCGCACTGTGGCGCAGACGGCCTACAGCGCGAGCGTCACGCGCCCCCCTGCGCCCTCTCCGCGCAGACGGCGCCCGGCTTCGGCGACCGCGGGCCGGTCCTGGTCGAGCCAGTCCACCGACTCCAGCTCCTCCGGCCCCAGCCAGCGCAGCTCGTCGTGGTCCTCCAGCGGCGCGGGCTCGCCGGAGACCAGGCGGGCGGTCCAGACGTGCAGGACGAGACCGGGTCTCAGCGGCCACTCCCCCGGGATCCGCTCCAGCGGTTCGGCCTCGACGCCGAGCTCCTCGCGCAGTTCGCGTACCAGGGCCTCGGGGGCGGACTCGCCGGGCTCGGTCTTGCCGCCGGGCAGTTCCCAGCGTCCGGCCAGCTCGGGGGGTGCACTGCGGCGGGCGGCCAGCAGGCGCCCCTCATGACAAAGGGCTCCGCCCACGACCACTCGTACAGTCATGGACGGAGCCTATGTCAACGCTGTCGCTCAATTCATCGTGGCGGTCTGACCGATCCGCTCGACCCAGTAGAGCTGCTTGTGTCCTTGGTCGTCGAGGCTGTCGACGACCTTCTGGGCCTCGGCCCGGGTGGGGTAGCGGCCCACCCGGTAGCGGTTGCCGTTGTCGTCCTGACGTATGACGTGCCACGGGAGCAGGGCACCGCTGTCGTTCATCGCGTTTTCACCCTCCGCCGGCGTACCTGCCCAGGAAACCGCATTGCGCATATGCCTGAGCTTACGCCCGGACTTTACGGAGCGGATACGGTTTTTCACGAAGAGGCACCTCGGGGGCGTACGCATCCGGCCACGCGTGCGAGTGGGCCGTGCGCTCCGGCTCGGATCCGGCGCACGGATGCCGGTGAGAGGGGGCGGGCCGGCCGTGACGAGGGAACCCGGGCCCGCCCGTGACGCTCCATCACCCCTGGAGACTGCCCGGGGGGTTACACCCCGACCCCGCATCATCAGGGCGTCACACCCCCGGACCCGCGGGTCAGGGGCGAGCCCCGGCGGGCGGAACGCACAGGTGGCGAGCCCCGGCGGGCGGGCCGCACGGGCGCGGCGGCGGCCGGGCCATGGCGTCGCGGGCCGGGCGGACTTCGGCGAGAGGGTCTAACGCACAGGGAGGTGGTACGACAGGCGGTAGCGGTCCGCCGGGACGACCACGTCGGCGGTTTCCACGGCGCGGCCAGAGGCGAAGTAGGTGCGCCCGATCACCAGCACCACGTGTCCCGGGACCCCGCCCAGGAGGAAGATCTCCTCCGCCAGGCCCGGCCGTGCGCCGACCTCCTCCACCACGTTGTCCACGACGACGTCGATCGCGGCCATCCGGTCGACCACCCCGGAGCCGCCCAGCGGGCCTTCCTCCGGCAGCATCACGGGGGTCCGGCCGGTCACGGAGAGCGGCTCCCACGAGGTCGACAGCATCATCGCCTCCCCCGCGTCACGGAATACGTACCGCGTCCGCATCACCCGTTCGCCCGGCTGGATGCCGAGCCGCTCGGCGATCTCCGCCGGCGCAGCAGCCTGCTCGCTGTTCGACTCCCAGGTGCCGCGCGCGCCGGAGTCCGCCTGCTCCTGACGGAACGGCGTCGAGGCGCCGCCCGTGCGGTAGCCGGAGCGCGCGACCCGCCGCGGCACCGGCTGCTCCCGTACGTACGTACCCGACCCGGACCGGCCCTCGACCAGGCCCTCCGCCATGAGGACCTTGCGCGCCTCCAGCGCCACGGTGTCGGAGACCCCGTACTCCTCGCGGATGCGGGCCTGCGAGGGGAGCCGGGCGTGCGGGGGAAGGGAACCGTCGACGATCTTCCGTCGCAGATCCCCGGCCACGCGCAGGTAGGCCGGCTGCTCACCGAAAGTCACTGGCCACTCCCATCAGGTTGACAGACAGCTACACCCTGGCAACCGACGGTTGTACATCGCAAGCAAGGGCCAGAGTTTCACCCGAAGTGATGAAGCCAGGTCACTCAAACCCGTTACCAGGCGTTACCCCGACGACGTCACGCCGCCTGTGCCGAGGGGCCCCGGCCGGGCTCGCCCTCCGGACTGCCCGAGGAGTCCTCCAGCCACTCGGGAACCTCCGTCGAGAGCCCGTACGCGCCGCGCAGCGCCTTCTCCGTGTCCAGGGACATCGCGCCCAGGGCCCGGCCCCACTGCTTGTCGAAGTCCGCCGCCGTCTTCGCCTGGGAGGTCCGCTGCCACGCCGCGCGGGCCGCCCCGATCTCCTTGAGCTGCGCCTGGACGGCCTTCTCCAGTCCCGGCCGGGCCTTGTCGGCCTCCAGCACCTTCGCCTCCTCGCCCAGCGCCGCGTACACCTCGCGCGCCCACGCCTGGTGTTCCGGGAGCGCGTCCTCGATCTCTTCCTCGGGCGCCCGGCCAACGAGGAACTCGACGGCGTTCGCGGCCCGCAGGAACGCCGCCTGCTCGGGCTTCAGCATGCGCGCGTCCCGGCGCAGGCTGCCCCGCTGCTCCTCCTCGGTCGTGCCGATCACGCACAGCAGCCGCCGGTCCCCCTGGCGCCAGGACTGGCGTGAGGGCGCGAAGTAGAACATGTCCGCGTACGCGGGCAGTGCCCACGTGTCCATCGCGTACTCGTCCTGCGCCTTCCAGCAGGCCTCCTCGGACGCGCGGTCCGCCTCGTCCGACTCGGGCACGCCCGTCAGGTCCGTCGCCTTCGACGCGGTGACCTCTCCGTGGTGCGCCTGCGCGCAGTCGACCTTGTACGTCAGCGGCCGCTCGGCCAGCAGGTCCCCGTCCGGGACGTTGAAGCAGTCGCCCGCCCGCAGGTCGTCGAGGTCCGTGAGGTCGCCCTCGACGTCGCTGAGCTCGCTCATCGCGTCGAGCCGGTCGCGGACCGCCCCGCCGACCCGGTCGACGGTGACCGCCAGGACTCCGGTCATCACCACGGACAGCACCAGGCCCACGATCGCCAGCGCCTTGCCCCGCTGGCCCTTCTTCGTGATCTGTACGAGGGCCACGACGCCGAAGACGATGCCCAGCGGCGGCAGGCACAGCAGCCCGACGAGGAGCGAGGCGAGCGCGAAGCCGTTGAGCTCCGGCTGCGACTGCGACTGCCCGTAGCCGGGCGGCGGCGCCCACACCGACTGCGGAGCGGGCGGGGGCCAGGAGTGGCCAGGTCCGGGCGGCGGGCTCGGCGGGGTGCTCACGGGGTGAGGGACTCCATCACAGGGCGGGGGCGAACGAATTCGCGAATAGTACGCAGCGGGGGCGCCCGCCCTGTCGGTCGCCCCCGCCTGTTCATCGCGGCTCAGCCGGTGTGCTCGGGTCACGTCCTCAGAACTGGAGCGCCCAGGAGTCGATCTTGCCGGTGTCGATGTTCGCGTTGTCGTTCACGCGCAGCTTCCAGACCCCGTTCGCGACCTCGGACGAGGCGTTGACCGTGTAGGTCTGGTTGATGTTGTCCGTGCTGCCGCCGGCCCGGTTGTGCAGGGTGTAGACGGTCCCGTCAGGGGCGATCAGGTCGACCTTCAGGTCACCGATGTAGGTGTGCTTGATGTCGACGGGGACGTACAGGGCCGCCGGGGCGTTGCCGGAGACGCCGCTGACCGTGACGGGCGATTCGACGGTCGAGTTGTCGTTGATCGCGTAGTCCGCGGTGTTCTCGAAGCGCGGGCCGGGCGGGACGGTGCCGCCGGTGCCGACGTTGAGCAGTCGGTTCGGGGAACCGGTGCCGGGGCCGGTCACCACGTTCGGGGTGGCCGCGGCGACCAGGCCGTCGCGGACCTGGGCCGGGGTGCTCGACGGGTTCTGCGACAGGTAGAGGGCGGCCGCGCCCACGACGTGCGGCGTGGCCATCGACGTACCGGAGATGGTGTTGGTGGCGGTGTCGCCCGTACCCCACGAGGAGGTGATGGAGGAGCCCGGCGCGAAGATGTCCAGGACGGAGCCGTAGTTGGAGTAGCTGGCCTTCGCGTCGGTGCTGGTGGTGGCGCCGACCGTGATGGCCTCGGCGACGCGCGCCGGGGACTTGGTCGAGGCGTCCGTGGACTCGTTGCCCGCGGCGACGCCGTAGGTGATGCCGGAGGCGATGGAGTTGCGTACGGCGGTGTCGAGCGCGGAGTCCGCGCCGCCGCCGAGCGACATGTTGGCCACGGCCGGCTTGACGGCGTTGCGCGTCACCCAGTCGATGCCCGCGACGACCTGGGCGGTCGTACCGGAGCCGTTGTTGTCGAGCACGCGGACGCCGACGATCCTGGCCTTCTTGGCCACGCCGTACGACCCGCCCGCGACGGTGCCGGCGACGTGCGTGCCGTGGCCGTGGCCGTCCTGCGCGGTGTTGTCGTTGTCGATGGCGTCGTAGCCGTCGGAGGCGCGCCCTCCGAAGTCCTGGTGCGTCTTGCGGACGCCGGTGTCGATGATGTACGCGGTGACGCCCTCGCCGGCCTTGTCCGGGTAGGTGTAGCTCTGGTTCAGCGGGAGCGCCCGCTGGTCGATGCGGTCCAGGCCCCAGGAGGGCGGGTTGGGCTGGGTGGCGTCGACGGTGAAGACGCGGTTCTGGACGACCGACTTGACCGCGGGGTCGGCGGCCAGCTTTCTGGCCTGCGCCTCGGAGACCTCGACGGAGTATCCGTTGAGGGCCGCGCTGTAGGTCCGGTCGATCTTCGCGCCGTACCGCTCGGCCACGGCCTTGCCGCTGTCCGCGGTGGAGCGGGCGGCGGAGTCGTTCAGGGTCACGATGTAGCTGCCGGAGACGGTTCCGGCGGCACCTGCGTTCTCGATGACGCCCAGCGGGGCGTTGCCGGCCGCGGAAGCGGGTAACGCGGCGGCCGCGCCGAGCGCGAGGGCCACGACGGCGATCGCGCTGATGCCGGCCGTCTTGCGGCGGGTGTGACGCATCACGGACATGTGAGGGGTCCTCCTCATAGGTGGTGCGCTGCGGGGGGTGAGGCGGAGCCGTACGCGCCGCAGGGTCGCACGGGACATGGCGGAATAGCCATGTCCATGACAAACCATTCGGCCCAACGGGCTGTCGCCACCAAAAGGTTGACGCACCGTCGTCGCGACCCACAAGAGCCCGGCCGAGCCGTAACATCCGTGCCATACACAGGCCATGATTGAGCAAAGGCGCCCCGCACATGACGCACGCACTCCCCGGATACGTCTGCCCCGAGGACGGCACCCGCGCGGACGTCCGGACCGCCCCCTGGTGCTGCCCGGTCTGCGGCAGCCCCTGGGACCTCGACTTCACGCCGGATCCGGCCAGTGTGCTGGAACCTTCCGCCGGACCGAACTCGCTGTGGCGGTACGCAGCGGCGCTGCCGCTGCCGGGGGCGTTCTCCGTGTCGCTGGCGGAGGGGCACACTCCGATGGTGCCGCTGGCGGAGCGGGTTCACGCCAAACTCGACTTCCTGATGCCGACGCTGTCGTTCAAGGACCGGGGCGCGGTGATGCTCGCGGAGCTGGCCCGGCGGCTGGCCCCGCGGCGGGTGGTGGCGGACAGCAGCGGCAACGCGGGGACCGCGGTGGCGGCGTACTGCGCCCGGGCCGGACTGAGTTGTGAAGTTTTCGTGCCGGAGGGCACCTCGGAGGGGAAGACGGACCGGATGCGGGCACACGGGGCGGCCGTACGGCTGGTCCCGGGAGGCCGCGAGGCCGCGGCGGCGGCGGCCCGGGAGGCCGCGGACGAGGCGGGGGTCTTCTACGCGAGCCACGTCTTCAACCCGTACTTCCTGCACGGTACGAAGACGTACGTGTACGAGGTGTGGGAGGAGCTCGGCGGCCGGCTCCCGGAAGCCCTGGTCGTCCCGGTGGGCAACGGCACCCTCCTGCTGGGGGCATCGCTGGCCGTGGAGGAACTGGCCCGGCGCGGAGTCAGGCCGCCGGCGCTGATCGCCGTACAGGCGGAGGCGGTGGCCCCGCTGGCGCGGGCGTTCGCCGCGGGCGCCGAGGAAGCGGACCCGGTGCCGCAACTGCCCACCCTGGCGGAGGGGATCGCGATCCCGGCGCCTCCGCGGGCCCGCCAGATCCTGGCGGCGGTCCGCAAGTCCGGCGGCACGTTCCTGACGGTCCCGGAGGACCACGTGCGCGAGGCCCGGCGGGACCTGGCCCGTCGCGGTCTCTTCGTGGAACCGACGGCGGCCGCCTGCTGGGCCGCGGTCGGTCCCCTGGCCCCGGACAACCCCCTCCAGGGCCGCACGGCGGTCCTCCCCTTGTGCGGGGCGGGCGCCAAGTAGGCGCGGCCGAGGGGCATGGTCCGCCCAAACGGTGCCGCGCCGCTGCCGGGGGATGGTCGGATGGTCGGATGGTCCAACCAAACAGGCGCCGCCGCTGCCGGGAGGCTCCGCCCCGGACCCCCCGCGCCTCAAACGCCGGCGGGGCTGGAATTGCCCTGCGGGCGATCCGGCCCCGCCGTGTGCCGTGTGCGGACGGCATCAGCCGAATCCGGCCCCGCCGGCGTTTGAGGCGCGGGGTCCGGGGCGGTGCCCCGATCGTTGAGCCCCGCCGACCCTCGAGGCGCACCCACCCAGCCGCGCCGACGCGTGTGAGACGCGCGGGCGGGGGCGGAGCCCCCCGGCAGCGGCGCCGGGCCGGACGTTCGTGTCGGAAACTCGCGAGACCCGATCGGGCCGGTCTGCTGAACTGGGCGCATGACCAGCAACCTTGACCTCGCCGCCCGGGCCCGCGCATTCGCGGCGATGCACACCCCCGCCGCCCCTCTCGCCCTGGCCAACGCCTGGGACGTCGCCGGCGCCCGTATCGTCGAGGCGGCCGGCGCGCCGGCCGTCGCCACCACCAGCGCCGGCGTCGCCTGGTCCCTCGGCTCGCCCGACGGCGACGCCCTGGCCCGGGACCGCGCCCTCGACCTCGTCGCCCGCGTGGCCGCCGCCGTCTCCGTCCCCGTCACCGCCGACATCGAGAGCGGCTTCGGCGCCGACCCCGCCGCCGTCGCGGAGACCGTCGCCGGGGTGCTGGCCGCCGGCGCGGTGGGCGTCAACATCGAGGACGGCACCCGCGTCCCCGCCGAGCACGCGGAGCGCGTCGCCGCCGCCCGCTCCGCGGCCGAGGCCGCCGGCGTCCCGCTGTACATCAACGCCCGCGTCGACACCTACCTCAAGGGCCTCGGCGACCCCGCCGGCCGCCTCGACGAGACCCTCGCCCGCGCCGCCGCCTACCTCCGGGCGGGAGCCAGCGGTATCTTCGTGCCCGGCGTCACCGATCCGGCCACCGTCGCCGAGCTCGCCAAGGGCATCGACGCCCCGCTCAACGTCCTCGTCGGCCCCGGCGCCCCCACCGTGGCCGAGTTCGGGGCCCTCGGCGCCGCCCGCGTCAGCCTCGGGTCCTGGGTCGCCGAAGCCGCGTACGCCGTGGTCCGCCGCGCCGCCGAGGAGCTGCTCGCCGACGGCACCTACGGATCGCTCGCGGACTCCCTCCCGTACGGTGAGCTGAACGGCCTGCTCAAGGGCTGACCAAGGCAGATCAGAGCGGATCAGAGCGGATCAACGACTGAGAGGATCCGGGTCATGCGCATATCGACTCCGGTGGACAGCAAGCCGACGGCCACCACCCCGGACCGCAAGATCACCGGCGCCGTGTGGACGGCCCTCCTGCTCGTCTACGTCGTCTGGGGCTCGACCTACCTGGGCATCCGGATCGTCGTGGAGACCATGCCGCCCTTCCTCTCCGCCGGAGCCCGCTTCATCGCCGCCGGGCTGCTGCTGACCGTCGCCGTCGCCTGGCGGTACGGCACTGCCGCACTCAAGGCCACCCGCGCCCAGCTCGGCTCCGCGGTCCTGGTCGGCCTCCTGCTGATCCTCGGGGGCAACGGCCTGGTCGTGCTCGCGGAGACCTCCGTGCCGTCCGGGCTGGCCGCGCTGCTGGTGGCGGCGGTGCCGATGTGGGTGGTGGTGCTTCGGGCGAGCACCGGGGACCGGCCGCCCCTGCGCACCCTGGGCGGGGTCCTGGTCGGCCTGGCCGGGCTGGCGGTGCTGACCAGCCCGGGGCTGAGCGGAGAGGTACGGCTGTCCGGCGTGCTGCTGGTGGTGGCGGCGTCGGTGCTGTGGTCGCTGGGTTCGTTCTCGGCGTCGAAGGTGAGCCTGCCGGGCAATCCCTTCACGGGCAGCGCGTACCAGATGCTCGCGGGCGGGGTCGCCGGAGTGCTGGTCGGCCTGCTGCGCGGTGAGCACCGAGGTCTGGACCCGGCGGCCTTCTCCACCGCCTCCTGGCTGGCCCTCGGCTACCTCGTCGTCTGCGGCTCGCTCGTCGGCTTCACGGCGTACGTGTGGCTGCTCCAGGCCGCGCCGCTGTCGCTGGTGTCCACGTACGCGTACGTCAATCCGGTGGTGGCCGTCGCACTCGGCGCGCTGATCCTCGACGAGGCCCTGACCTGGCCGATCCTGCTCGGCGGCGCGATCGTCGTGGCGGCGGTGGGCGTGATCGTCAGTACGGAGCGCAGGTAGCGGGGGAGCCGGCGCGGGCCTCGCTCAGCCACGCGCGGCCCGCTCGTACAGCGCCTTCGCGCGCTCGTCGAACAGCGCGGCCGTGGAGTCCACGTCCGTGTCCCCGCCGCTCAGCACCCCGATGAGCCGGCCGGGCCCGACCGGACCGCCCCGGTCGGCGATCCAGGGGCTGCCGCTGGTCCCGGTCCAGAACCCGGCGCAGCTGATGTACAGCATGTCGGGGTCGTCCTCGTCGTGGCGGGTCTGCGTCGTGCAGGAGACGGGCTTGTTCTGCGGGTTGTGCTCGGACTCCGGATAGCCGACGACGGTCACGTCGCGCTGGTAGCCGGAGGTCCACTCGGGCTTCGGCGCCTCGCCGCGGCCGCCCACGGCGTCCTGGATGCTGCGCCCGTCCTCGTCCGGGGCGATGGTGAGGAAGGCGAAGTCGGCGGTGTCCTCGCCCCACTTCGTCCAGCGCTCGTCCACGTGGATCGAACTGACCTTCCACACCCCCAGCGGGTGGCTGCCGGAGCCCTCTCCGGAGAAGGCGGGAGCGAAGGCGAGCTCACCGATGGCATGGCCGTCGTGGGCGAGCTCTCCGGGCTGCCCGTCCTCGCCGGGCGGGGCCACGCAGTGCGCCGCGGTGGCGACGACATTGCCCTCCGGGCTGTCGACGACACTCGCCGTGCACCAGTGCTCGCCGTTGGCCGTGAGGACGCCGACGGTGGGGAAGGGGTGCACCTGCCGGTCGCCGGGCGCCTCGAGGAACGCGACGGCGAACACCGCCGCGATCCCCGCGGCGGCGGCCACCGATGCCCCCTTCGCCACCGGGCTCACCGCACGCCGGGGTCGGGTGTCGGTGCCAGCATCTCCTTGCTGATCCACGCCAGTGCGCCCTCCCTCATGCCGCGTACGTACGACTTTCCGTTGTGCTCACCATCCTGGATCACCTGCAGCGTGGTGTGCACGGGGCCCTTGCCGTAGTCCTTCATGAACTGCTCGGCCTTCTCTCGGCCGGTCTCCGCGGTGCCGATCTGGAAGTTGATGTAGACGTCCGGACCGCCGTCCTTGATCAGCTTCTCGGCGAGCTTCTCCGGGTTGTCCGCGTCCATGGCCTGTGTGTTTCCCTTCCACAGCGGGGAGTCGGGGACGATGTCGACCCCGCTCGCGATGGCCGCCTTGAAGCGGTCGGGGTACTTCAGGACGTGCTTGAAGGCGCCGAATCCGCCCGCCGAGGAGCCCATGAAGGCCCACCCGTCGCGGGACGTGAAGGTGCGGAAATTGGCCTTCGTGAAATCCGGGATGTCTTCGACCATCCAGGTGCCCATCTTGGGCTGGCCGGGGATGTCCGAGGCGTCGAAGTGGTGCTTGGTGTCGGCGTTGTGCACCGGCATGATCAGGATGAAGGGCAGGCTGGTACCGGCCTTCACCCCGTCGCTCACGGCCTTCTGGAGGCCGAGGCCGGGGCCCGTGCCCCAGTAGTTCGTGGGGTAGCCGCGGCCGCCGGGCAGGGAGATCAGGACCGGGAAGGCGCTCTTGGCGTACCTCGGCTCGTCGTACTCCTTCGGCACCCACACCCATACGTCACCCGTGAAACCGGACTTCGCGCCGGTGAGCGTGGTCCGGCCGATCTGGGTGCCGTCCGGCAGCCGGCTGGTGCGGACGAACTCGGCCTTCGGGCCGGTGGGCATGCGTACGCCCGGCCGGACGTCGGAGGCCTTGGAGGCCTTCGGCTTGACGTCGGCGTCGACCTTCCCGAAGGACACCGGATCCCCTATGTCCGAGAAGAGGCCGTACTTGTACGCGGCGGCGCCCCCGGCCGTGAGGGTGAGCGCGAGCCCACCGCCGATCAGAATCAGGCGCAGGCGCTTGGGGCGACGGCCGCCCTTGGTCGTGGGGCTGCCGTCGCCTTGCTGGTCATGCTGCACGGATTTTGTCCCGTTCCTTCTCCGGCGCTCGCTGCGGAGCGCGGGTCGGACCGATCGGTCCCCCTTACACCCTTTACAGAGGTATGAACGACGGGATGGGTTGCCTGGGACGGGGGTGACGTGGTGAGCACCACGAGGTGTTCACCACGTGCCGTGCGCGCGGGGGTACGGGCGCCGAACGGGCCTGGGTACGGGCCTGGGTACGGGCCTCTACGAGCCTCGGTACGGGCGTCAGTGCGACCCCGAGCACGGGCGTCAGCACGAGCCCCTCCGTACGGGCATCAGTGCGACCCCTCGGTACGGGCGTCAGCACGAGCCCCTCGGTACGGACGTCAGTGCGGGCCTCGCTACGGGTGTCAGCCGGCGGTCTCGGGCTGCGGAGCCTTGAGCACCTTGCTGATCCACTCCAGGGAGCCTTCCTTCATGCCCCGCACGTAGTGCCAGCCGTTGTGCTCGCCGTTCTGGATGTCGCGGATGGTGATCTTGACGGGGCCCTTGCCGTACTGCTGCTGGAACTTCGTCATCCGCCCCTTCCCGCTCTCCTTGGTGCCGACCTGGAAGTTGATGTAGACCTCGGGCCCGTTGGCGTCGATCAGCTTCTTGGCGAGCGTCTCCGGGTTGTTCGCGTCCATCTCGGCCTGGTGGCCCTTCCAGAGCGGGGAGTCGGGAACGATCTCGCCGCCGCTGGCGATCACGGCCTTGAACCGGTCCGGGTACTGCAGGACCGTCTTCATGCCGACGAACGCGCCGGAGGAGGAGCCCATGAAGGCCCAGCCGTCACGGGACTTGTACGTACGGAAGTTGGCCTTGGCGAAGTCCGGGACGTCCTCGGCGATCCAGGTGCCCATCTTGGGCTGGCCGGGGATGTCGGCGCCGTCGTAGTAGTACTTGTTGTCCGGGTTGAGCACCGGCATGATCACGACGAACGGGAGGCTGGTACCGGCCTGGACGCCCTCGCTGATGGCCTTCTGGAGGCCGAGGCTCCGGTCGGACCAGTAGTTGGCCGGGAAGCCGTTGCCGCCGGGGAGCGCGATGAGCACCGGGAAGCCGCTCTTGGCGTACTTCGGGTCGTCGTACTCCTTGGGCGCCCACACCCACACGTCACCCTCGAACCCGGACTTCGCGCCCGCGAGGCGGGTCTTGGCGATGATCGTGCCGTCGTCGAGCTTGGTGGTCTGCTTGAAGTCGGACTTCGGGCCCGTCGGCATGAGCACGTCCGGGTCGCCGGTGGGCTTGGGGGACGGGGACCCGCTGGGGGTGGCCTGCTGCTCCGCGGCGGGGGTCGGCGCGGCCTTGCCGAAGCTCACCTTCTCGCCGTTGCCGGAGAACCAGTCCAGCTTCCAGGCGGCGAAACCGCCGCCACCGCCGAGCAGGACCACGAGGGCGACCACCGCGGCGATCCATATTCGACGGCGGGAGCGCTTGGGCTGCGGGCGCTGCGGGTACTCGTGCACGGACTTCGCTCCGAACGATCATGGCTGCCCCGGGGCGGAGCAGAACGGCTGGGCATCCCCTAGGGGGTGGGATGTACGAATCCCCCACCCAGTTCCGAATTCAGCAAAAACATCAAGGGATCCTCAGCGGAACAGGGGGCGCCGCAACGTGTCCCGACCAGTGGCCCAACGGGCTCCCATCCGGTGTCCCCACCGGTGTCCCGACGGGCGTGTCAACGCTGGCCGTCGAGCACCTCCGCACACCGGCCGAGCAGCCGTACGAGCTGCTCCCGCTCCTCCTCGGTGAACGCCGCGGCGAGCGCCCGCTCCACCCGCACCGCACCGGAATCGGCCAACTCCAGCGCCGCGCGCCCCTCGTCGGTGAGCCGGGTCTCCAGCACGTTGCGATGCCATTCGTGCGGGGTCCGCTCGATGAACCCGCGCTCCTGGAGGTTCTTCAGCACGGTGTTCATGGTCGGCGGGGTCACCCCGCACAGCCGCGCGAGCGCGGCAGCGGAGATGCCGGGCTTCTCGTCCAGCCAGAGCAGCGCGGCGTACTGCGGAACCGTTACTGCGGCCGGCTTGCACGCTGCGTTCTTCGCCGCGAGAAGTGCCTGCTCAGCGCGCTTGAGGTGCGAGCCGATGCGCTCCGCGGGGGCCATGGAGGTCATTCCCGCATCCTACGGCCACTTGCATGCATTAGAGCTCTAACTTACATTCACCTTCACCTACTCAGTAGAGGACACATGTGATGACGTACTCGACGAAGCGGCGGCGGCTCCCGGCCATGGCGGCGGCACTGACGGCGGCCCTCGCCGGGGCGCTGGTGTGCGGAGCGGGCCCCGCCCAGGCCGTGACGCCCGCCGCTGACGCCCGTATATCCACGGCCTTCACCCTGCCCGGCGCGAAGGTCTATCCGGAGGGCATAGCCACGGACCCCCGCACCCACACCGTCTACGTGGGCTCGTACGCGGACGGCACCGTCTACCGGGCCCGCCCCGGCCGGCCCGAGGCCGAGGTGTTCCTGCCCTCCGGCACCGACGGGCGCCACACGGCGAACGGCCTGCGCGTCGACGCCCGGGGCCGCCTGTGGGTCACGGACTCCACCGCAGGCGTCTCCGTCTACGACACCGCGACCGGGGCCCGTCTGGCCCACTTCGAGGTGGCCGGAACCTCCCCCCGCTTCGTCAACGACCTGACCCTCACCCCGGACGGCAACGCGTACCTGACCGACAGCGTCCGCGGGGTGATCTACCGAGTGACTCCGGCCCAGCTGGCCGCCGGCAGCGGCACCCTGACCGAGGCGTACGACCTCACTCCGGCGCTGCGCCCCCGCCCGGCGGGCTCGTTCAGCCTCAACGGCATCGTCTCGGACCGGGCCGGGCGCTACCTGCTCACCGTCGACATGCCCGAGGGCGACCTCTACCGCGTGGACCTGCGCACCGGCGCCGTCCGCCGCGTCGACCTGGGCGGCGCCGACCTCAAGGCCGGCGACGGCCTCGACCTCTCCCCCGACGGCACCCTGCGCGTGGCGCACAACACCACCAACACGCTGACCCGCTGGCGGCTCGGCCAGGACGGCACCCGCGCCCGCCTGCTCCACACGATCACGGACCCGTCCCTGCAGATCCCCACGACCCTCGCCCACACCCCGGGCCGCACCCTGGTGGTCCGCTCCCAGTTCGACAAGGGCGGCCCCGTGTCCCCCGGCTCCGGCACCCCCACCACGTTCACGATCGCCTCGGTCCGCGGCCTGTAGGGAGCGCGCCGTCACGGACCGGCCGGGTGTGCCGCCCACGGCGGAAACACAGAAGGGGTCGGACTCCGTAGCGCCCGACCCCTTCCGACCTGCACATTTGATCGCGTCGCGGTCAGGGGCAGCAGGCGCACCGGAGCCCGAGCGCCCGGTCATCCGCGCCGAGTACGGATCAACGGCACACACCCCCTCGCGAGGGCTGCAATCGCTACGGTTGACCCATGACCGCACTGCCCGACTGGATGCGCCCGCCTCGCGCGGAAGGCTGGTTCGCGGAGGACCTGGACCGCCTCCCCGAGGCGCCCCGCCACACCGAGCTCATCGACGGAGCCCTCGTCTTCATGATGTCGCCCCAGAGGTGGTGGCATGGCCACCTCGTCACCATGCTCACGGTCGCAAAACACGGTGCAGATTCATCCAGCACGGTGACAACGAAGGGGTCGGACTAAACAGAGTCCGACCCCTTCTGAACTGCATGTTTGCCACGTCAGCGACGTGGTGTTATTTCATCCGCTCACACGCTGAAGCGGAACGTGTCGCGTAGAGCTCTGACCTGCGGAAACGTGGTTCTGAGCGGGCTAAGTCAGCACAGAATCAGCACGGGATCACGTCATCCATCACGCGAGATCGCCTTCATCGCCCAGCGGCTGCATGGGATCTGATGGATCGCGGATTCCACCGAGCCAGAGCCCTCAATGTCCGACCTGTGTTCCGGGTTCTGACGTTCCATTCCCCTCTGAATCTGACGGCTCAGTGCTTCGACGGAGCGCAACTGCCCCTCCTGCGCATCCGCACTTCTCTTGAGGTGCTTGGCGATCTGGTGCGCGCTCCGAAGGGAATGCGGCGCGTCGGAGGCAGGGTGGCGATGGGACGACCAACAGCACGTTGAGAGTCCCGGCCCGCTCGGCCCCCAGAGTGGTCTGCAGCGGAGGGCTCACCGAGATGCGTACGTTGCGGGCCAGGGTCTGACCGATGTTCTCGATCACCAGCACGAGCAGCGATGACCCAGGGATACGAGGCCTGATGTCGACGATGACGTACGGCTCCGCCTGCTCGCGTTGCGCCTTCTCCGTGAGGGCGTTGGCTTGCGCGACCGCTCTCGCCTGACGTCGGTTGTAGACGAGGGCCCAAAACGCGGCCGTCGTTGAGAAGACGAGAGCCGCCACGGAGATGACCACCGTGGCGATCTGGACCGATGAGTCGCTCATGGCCGGATGTTTGGGGGGTGGCCGGTTATGGCGCGGCAAGTTGCCGGAAATCCTCCGGCCGGGATCGTTGGCTCTCCAGCTTGAGCTGCGGGCCGCTACCGTGAAGCCATGACCGCACTGCCCGACTGGATGCGCCCGCCGCGCGCGGAAGGCTGGTTCGCGGAGGACCTCGACCGCCTCCCCGAGGCACCCCGCCACACCGAGTTGATCGATGGAGCCCTCGTCTTCATGATGTCGCCCCAGCGGTCCTGGCATGGCCGCCTCGTCACCGCCCTGACTACCACGCTCATGGCGCAGGCGCCGGCCGGATTCGAGGTCGAGCGGGAGATGACAATCCGCCTCGATGCCCGCAACCGCCCCGAGCCGGACCTCTTGCTGACGGACCTGCCCTATGACCCCGACCGCACCTGGTACGCCCCGGAGGACGTGAAGCTCGTCGTGGAGGCCGTATCCCCGGAGTCCGCCCATCGCGATCGCACAGTAAAGCTCCGCAAGTACGCGGAGGCCGGCATCCCGCACTACTGGTGCATCGAGGACGAGGACGGGGCACCCGTCGTCCACGTCTACGAGCTCGACGAACCCACCGGCGCCTACGCGCCCGCCGGGATCTTCCGGGGCACCCTCCAGCGCCCGGTCCCCTTCGAGGTCAGCCTGGACCTCGACAAGCTCACGCCGCCCCGAAGCAGCTGAAAAGTCAGCACCAAGTCAGCACGAATGCAGAAGGGGTCGGACTCGTCAGGGTCCGACCCCTTCTGACCTGCACGTTTGACGAAACTAACTAACATGCAGTAATGAGACGACTACACGTTGAAGCGGAACTCCACCACGTCGCCGTCCTGCATGACGTAGTCCTTGCCCTCCATGCGGGCCTTGCCCTTCGCGCGGGCCTCGGTGACGGAGCCGCACTCGACCAGGTCCGCGAAGGAGATGACCTCGGCCTTGATGAAGCCGCGCTGGAAGTCGGTGTGGATCACGCCCGCCGCCTCCGGGGCGGTGGCGCCCTGCTTGATCGTCCAGGCGCGGGTTTCCTTCGGGCCGGCCGTCAGGTACGTCTGGAGGCCCAGCGTGGCGAAGCCGACGCGGCCGAGGGTGGCCAGGCCCGGCTCCGCCTGGCCGACCGACTGGAGGAGTTCGAGGGCCTCGTCCTCGTCCAGCTCGGAGAGGTCCTGCTCCAGCTTGGCGTTCAGGAAGATCGCCTCGGCCGGGGCGACGAGCGCGCTCTGCTCCGCCTTGAAGGCGTCGTCCACCAGCTCGTCCTCGTCCACGTTGAAGACGTAGAGGAACGGCTTCGTGGTCAGCAGGTGCAGCTCGTGGAGGAGGTCGCCCTGCTCCGTGCCCTTGGTGATGCCCTTGGAGAAGAGGGTGTCGCCGGCCTCGAGGATCTTCTTGGCCTCGACGACGGCCGCGAGGACCGCGACCTTCTCCTTCTGGAGGCGGGACTCCTTCGTCAGGCGAGGCTCTGCCTTCTCGATGGACTGGAGGTCGGCGAGGATCAGCTCGGTGTTGATCGTCTCGATGTCGTCCTTCGGCGAGACCTTGCCGTCGACGTGTACGACGTTCTCGTCCTTGAAGGCGCGGATGACCTGGCAGATCGCGTCCGACTCACGGATGTTGGCCAGGAACTTGTTGCCCAGGCCCTCACCCTCCGAGGCGCCGCGCACGATGCCCGCGATGTCGACGAAGTCCACCGTCGCCGGGAGGACCTTCTGGGAGCCGAAGATGCCCGCGAGGACCGCGAGGCGCGCGTCCGGGACGCCGACGACGCCGACGTTCGGCTCGATCGTGGCGAACGGGTAGTTGGCCGCCAGCACGTCGTTCTTGGTCAGGGCGTTGAACAGGGTCGACTTGCCGACATTCGGCAGGCCGACGATTCCGATCGTGAGCGACACGTTGGCGACTTCCCGTAGCTGGAGGGGCGGCGGCCCGGAGGTGGGCCATCGGACAGTTTACTTTCCGATGAGTGGCGGTGGATGTACGCGTGTCCCCACGCGGATACCGCGCTCCCCCCGCCTAGCGTGGAGGGCGTGGAGCAATACAGGACGCGACCGGCCCCTCACCCGCAGCGACCCCCGGCCCAGCGAAGGGGAACGCGGCCCGCGGCCGTACCCGCCCAGGGCGGCGGCCGCCCCCTGCCCTCGATGACGCGGCGCATGCCCCTGCCCCGGCTGACCGGGCTCGGCGGCGGGCTGTTCGCGTGCGCCGCCATGCTGCTGGCCGGCGGGATCTGCTGGCTGCTCTTCGGCTCCTCGCTCTTCGTCTACGGGCTGCTCTTCCTGCCCGTAGCGGCCGCCACCGCCCTCTGGGTACGGCCCGCCGACCTGATCACCGCCCCGATCACCGTCCCCATCGCCTTCGCCGCCGGAGTGTGGCCCATCTCGGGCGGCTCCGGCGGCTTCGGCGGGCAGCTGATGGGGCTGGTGTCCGCCCTGTCCCTGCACGCGGGCTGGCTGTACGCGGGGACGCTGGTCGCCGCCCTGATCGCCGTGGTGCGCAAAGCCGTACTCATCGGCAGGCGAAGGCTGCCCCGGAGAACGGCGTAACACCGCCCCCTCAGGGCCCGAACGGGCGGCAGGGCCTAGTGCTTCGCCGCCATCGCCGCTCCCACGATCCCCGCGTTGTTCTGGAGCTTGGCCGGGACGATCTCGGCCCGGATGCCCTCGATCAGCGGCAGGAACTTCTCCGGCTTGCGGCTGACGCCGCCGCCGAGGATGAAGAGGTCCGGGGAGAACAGCATCTCCACGTGCGCCAGGTACTTGTGGAGCCGGTGCGCCCAGCGCTCCCAGGTGAGGTCCCCGTCCTCCTTGGCCTTGACCGACGCCCGCGTCTCCGCGTCGTGGCCCTTCAGCTCCAGGTGCCCGAGCTCCGTGTTCGGCACCAGCCGTCCGTCCGTGAACAGGGCGCTCCCGATGCCCGTGCCCAGGGTGAGCATGATGACCGTGCCGCCCCGGCCTCGACCGGCCCCGTACGTCATCTCCGCGACCCCCGCCGCGTCCGCGTCGTTGAGGACCGTGACGGGCAGCCCGCCCAGCTCGCGCGTGAGCAGCGCCGCCGCGTCGACGCCGAGCCACGCCTTGTCGACGTTGGCCGCCGAACGGGTGATCCCGTTCGTGACCACTCCCGGGAAGGTGACCCCGACCGGGCCCGTCCACGAGAAGGCGCCGACCACCTCCGCAACGCATCCGGCCACCCCCTCGGGGGTGGCCGGATGCGGTGTCAGTACCTTGTGGCGCTCCTGTGCCAGGTCGCCGCGGTCCAGGTCCACAGGAGCGCCCTTGATCCCTGTACCGCCGATGTCCACACCCATGATCTGCATGGACATACCGTACGAAAGGAGTTACTTGTCGGCGACCAGTTCCGCCGCTTCGGCGCGCAGGTCGCGGCGCAGTTCCTTCGGCAGCGAGAAGACGATCGACTCCTCGGCGGTCTTGACGATCTCCACGTCCACATAGTCGCGCTCCGCCAGCCACTCGAGCACCTGCTCGACCAGGACCTCCGGCACCGAGGCGCCCGAGGTCAGGCCGACCGTGGTGACGCCCTCCAGCCAGGCCTCGTCGATCTCGCTCGCGAAGTCGACCAGGTGCGCGGCGCGGGCGCCCGCGTCCAGCGCGACCTCGACGAGGCGGATCGAGTTCGAGGAGTTCTTCGAGCCGACGACGATGACCAGGTCCGAGTCGGCGCCCATCTGCTTGACGGCGGCCTGCCGGTTGGAGGTGGCGTAGCAGATGTCGTCGCTCGGCGGCGAGACCAGCAGCGGGAACTTGGTCTTCAGCGCGTCGACCGTTTCCATCGTCTCGTCGACCGAGAGCGTGGTCTGCGACAGCCAGACGACCTTGGACTCGTCGCGCACCTCGACGCCGGCGACGTCGTCCGGACCGTCCACGATCGTGATGTGGTCCGGGGCCTCGCCGGAGGTGCCGATGACCTCTTCGTGGCCCTCGTGGCCGATGAGGAGGATGTCGAAGTCCTCGTTCGCGTACCGGATGGCTTCCTTGTGCACCTTGGTGACCAGCGGGCAGGTCGCGTCGATCGTCGCGAGCTTGCCGCGCGCCGCCTCCTCGTGCACCACCGGCGCCACACCGTGCGCGGAGAACATCACGATGGAGCCCTCGGGGACCTCCTCCGTCCGCTCGACGAAGATGGCGCCCTTCTTCTCCAGCGTCTGGACGACGTACTTGTTGTGCACGATCTCGTGCCGCACGTAGACCGGCGCGCCGTACTGCTCAAGGGCTTTCTCGACGGCGATCACGGCTCGGTCCACGCCCGCGCAGTAGCCGCGGGGCGCGGCGAGCAGGACACGGCGGGAAGCGGGAGCAGGGGCGGGAGCAGTCATACGCTCCATCGTACGGGGGTCTCCAGCAGGCCGGTCGTCGCCCGTACGGCACACACTTGCCCGGAAGACCCGAAGGGGAGGCACCTGGTGACCCCGGTGCTGGGCGCGGCGGTGACCGTCGCGGTGATCGTGGAAGCCTCCTGGACGGCGCAGCTGGTGGGGCGGCGTGGCTGGCGGTCGGCCTGGGGGTGCTCTTCGCCCAGACGGCGCGGCGAAGGCGCCCCTGGCGGCGTCCCCGACGACCGCCTCTGACCACCACTTCTGACCACCGCCTCTGACCACTACACATGGCGACCGCCTATGGCGACCAGCCGGCGGCACCTCTGACGACCGCCCCTGGCGACCGTCCGGATCCCGACACCCTCGCCAGAGCCTGAGACGCTGTCAGCGGCGCCCGTTAGCCTGCGTGCATGGGACTCAATACGTCGGCCGAGGCGCCGCTGCCGGTAGGGCAGGTGTCCCGGCTCATCGGGGGCTGGATCGAGCGGCTCGGCCAAGTGTGGGTGGAGGGGCAGATCACGCAGCTCTCGCGGCGGCCGGGAGCGGGGGTGGTCTTCCTGACGCTGCGCGATCCCTCGCACGACATCTCGGTCAGCGTGACCTGCTTCCGCCAGGTCTACGACGAGGTCGCGGACGCGGTCTCGGAGGGCGCGCGGGTCGTCGTACTGGCCAAGCCGGAGTGGTACGCACCGCGCGGGCAGCTGTCGCTGCGGGCCACGGAGATACGGCCGGTCGGCATCGGCGAACTGCTGGCCCGGCTGGAGCGGCTCAAGCGGTCCCTCGCCTCGGAGGGGCTGTTCGCGCTGGACCGCAAGAAGCCGCTGCCCTTCCTGCCGCAGCTGATCGGCCTGGTGGTGGGGCGGGCCTCGGCGGCCGAGCGCGATGTCCTGGAGAACGCCCGGCGGCGCTGGCCGGCGGTCCGCTTCGAGGTGCGCAACGTCGCCGTCCAGGGGGTGCACGCGGTGCCCCAGGTGATCCAGGCGGTCAAGGAGCTCGACGCCCTCGACGAGGTCGACGTGATCATCGTGGCGCGCGGCGGCGGCAGCGTGGAGGACCTGCTGCCCTTCTCCGACGAGGAGGTCGTAAGGGCGGTCGCGGCGGCCCGCACCCCCGTGGTCTCGGCGATCGGTCACGAGCCGGACTCGCCGCTGCTGGACCTGGTCGCGGACCTGCGGGCCTCCACGCCCACGGACGCGGCCAAGAAGGTGGTCCCGGACGTCGGCGAGGAGCTGGAGCGCGTACGCCAGCTGCAGGGCCGGGGGCTGCGCGCGGTGAGCGGGCTGCTCGACCGGGAGGAGCGGGGCCTGGCGCACGCCCTCGCCCGGCCGGTCTTCGTCCACCCGCAGCGGATGGTGGAGACCCGCGAGGACGAGCTGGAGGCGCTGCTGGCGCGCGGCCGGCGGACGCTCGGGCATCTGCTGGACCGGGCCGACTCGGAGCTCGCGCACACGCTGGCCCGGGTGGTGGCGCTGTCGCCGGCGGCCACCCTGGAACGGGGGTACGCCGTGCTCCAGCGGGCTGACGGGCACGTCGTGCGCTCGCCGGAGGAGGTCTCGGCGGACGAGGTGCTGCGCGCGCGGGTCGCGGAGGGCGAGTTCTCCGTGACGGTCACCCCGGTACCACTGGTCGCGTCCGAGTAGCGGGCCTGCGGCCCCGGACGCGGTACACAGCCGCAATCAACACGTCGCACTACACAGACAGGGTGGAAACGGGAATGGCAGAGGCCGAGACGGCGCTGGGGTACGAGCAGGCGCGCGACGAGCTCATCGAGGTCGTCCGCAAGCTGGAGGCGGGCGGGACGTCCCTGGAGGACTCCCTCGCGCTCTGGGAGCGCGGCGAGGAGCTGGCGAAGGTGTGCCGGCACTGGCTGGAGGGGGCCAGGGCCAGGCTCGACTCGGCGCTCGCGGCCCGGGACTCGGCCGAGGAGGAGTGATCCCGGTCACCGCCGAGGAATTTAGTTGAAAATTCACCTACTTTCGCCGTAGAGTCGGGGACATCGCTTCACACCCGGATGGAAGAAGGCTTCCGATGTCTCTCGTTCTTGACTCCGCCGCGCAGGACCTGCTGTTCCGCGAGGCCCGCACGGCCAACTCGTTCTCCGACGAGCCGGTCACCGAGGAGCAGGTCCAGGCGATATACGACCTGGTGAAGTTCGGCCCCACCGCCTTCAACCAGACCCCGCTGCGCATCACGCTGGTCCGCTCCCCCGAGGCCCGCGAGCGTCTCGTGAAGCACCTGGCCGAGGGCAACCAGGCCAAGACGGCCGCCGCCCCACTGGTCGCGATCCTCTCCGCGGACAACGAGTTCCACGAGGAGCTCCCGCAGCTGCTGCCGCACTTCCCGCAGGCCAAGGACATGTTCTTCGCCGAGCGTCCGGTCCGCGAGCAGTCCGCCCTGCTCAACGCCGCGCTGCAGGCCGCGTACTTCATCGTGGGCGTCCGCGCCGCCGGCCTGGCCGCGGGCCCGATGACCGGCGCCGACCTCGCCGGCATCCAGAAGGAGTTCCTGGACGCCGACCACACCCCGCTGATGATCGTCAACATCGGCAAGCCGGGCGAGGACGCCTGGTTCCCGCGCTCCCCGCGCCTGGCGTTCGACGAGGTCGTCACCACCGTCTGAGCCCGAGGCGCCCGAGGCGTCCGAGCACGAAAACGGCCGCGGGGCCCCCGGGGGGGGGGGGCGCGGCGGCGCCCGCCCCGGGGCGCCTCCCGGAAGGAGGCACGGGGGCCC